>JAJAYY010000045.1 GCA_026785965.1 Sphingomonas bacterium | reverse complement strand
CGCGGCCCGGAATTCGGACGATGAGCCGACGAGTTGGTCGAGCGGCAGGTCGGGGGCGTGTTTTTCGGACAGCGGCGCAAGCTCGCCATGGCCGCGGCGGCGATCGGCATGCGCGGCAAGCGCGTCGAGCATGCGTTCGGCGGCGACCGGGCGGGCGAGATAATCGGTCGCCCCGGCGCGCATCGCTTCAACCGCGAGTGCAATCGATCCGCCGTCGGCGAGGACGAGGATCGGCAAATCGGCCGCCTCGCGGCGCATCGCGGCGATCAACGCCGGGCCTTGCTCGTCGTCCCAGATGGTCAGGACTGCGGCGCGCACGTCGCGGCCATGAGGTCCCTGGAGCAATCCGAGCGCGGTCTCCGCGTCGGCCGCGCCGACCACGCTCCACCCCGCGCGCGAGGCAATCGCGGTCAAATGGCGGCGCTCGGCGGCGTCGGCATCGACCAGCAACAATGACCGCAGGACTTCCTCGCGCATCGCTTCTCTTCCTCGTGAGCGCCCGATCATAGCGGCCGAGGAGTGAAAGCCGGGTTAAAGCGCGCAAAACCACTTGGGGGCAGCGCGCGGGCTTGGTAAGACGCGCCAACCGGACTTAGCAAAGGACAATATTATGGCGGCCGACAAGGCAAACCCCAAGGCGGGCGAGAAGGATTTTCCGGCGCACAAGCGCGATTATTCGGGGTTTGTCCGGTTGCTCAAGATTTCCACCATCGTGACCGCGATCATCACCGCGGTCGTGCTGTTGATCATTTCCAATTGAACTGCCGGCCCACTCGGTGAAAATCGCGATCCTCAAGGAAAGTGGCGCCGAGACGCGCGTCGCGGCGATCCCCGAAACGGTCAAGAAATATGCCGCGCTCGGCGCCGCCGTCGCGATCGAGCGTGGGGCAGGCGAGCGCGCCTCGATCGCCGATGCCGAGTTTGAAGCCGCGGGCGCGACGGTCGGCGCGCGCGCCGCGATCCTCGCCGATGCCGACATCATCCTGTGCGTGACTGGGCCCGAGCCCGAGACGCTGGCCGGGGCCAAGCGCGGCGCGCTGCTGATTGGGGCGCTCGATCCGGCGCGACGGGCGGATGCGATGGCGGCGTATCGCGCCGCTGGACTTGACCCGCTGGCGATGGAAAAACTGCCGCGCATCACCCGCGCCCAGTCGATGGATATCCTGTCGTCGCAGTCGAACCTGGCCGGCTACAAGGCGGTAGTCGACGCCGCCGCGGCATATGGCCGGGCCTATCCGATGATGATGACCGCGGCGGGCACGATCAGCCCGGCCAAGGCGTTCGTGATGGGGGTCGGGGTCGCCGGGCTCCAGGCGATCGCGACCGCGCGCCGGCTCGGCGCCCAGGTCAGCGCGACCGACGTCCGCGCCGCGACCCGCGAGCAGATCCAGTCGCTCGGTGCCAAGCCGATCTTCGTCGAAAATGTCGCCGGGATCGAAGGCGAGGGGCAGGGCGGCTATGCCGGCGAAATGAGCCCCGAATATCAAGCGGCGCAGGCCGAGCTCGTCTCGAGCCACCTCGCCAAGCAGGATATCGTGATCACCACCGCGCTGATCCCCGGGCGCCCCGCGCCGCGGCTGATCAGCGACGCGCAATTGGCGACGATGCGCGCCGGAAGTGTGGTGGTTGACCTCGCTGCCGAAGCCGGGGGCAATGTGGAGGGATGCGTCGCGGGGGAGAGCGTGGTGCGTCACGGCGTGACGATTATCGGCGCGGTGCAACTGGCGCGAAGCCTTGCCGCCGACGCCTCGGCGCTGTTCGCGCGCAACCTTCATAACTTCCTCGCCGCTTTCTGGGACAAGGAGTCGGGGGGCGTGCTGCTGCCCGACGACGACGAGATCGTCCAAGCGATTCGCGCTGCCTGAACCGCGATGCGGCGCGGGGCGCGATCGGCGTTCACGCCATCCTAAAATGCAATCGGCGACCGGCGCTTTTCGCGCCAGTCGCCGATTTAAAACTGGTTGGTCAGTGGGTTAGGATTAACCCTGAGTTCCAGTGGAACCCCAGCCATAACCCATAAGCCAGCTCCAAAAGCCGCGAGTGGGTGTCGTTTGCTTCTTCATCACAGTCCCCTGTCGATACACGGCGACTCAAGCCGTCGACGGGGATGTTAACCCTAATCGATATGGTTAGCAAACAATTAACTATTACGCTGCGCGGTGGCTCCGATCATCTTGCAGTCGTCGCACCAGTCCTTGGCGGCTAGTCGGGCGCGCGATCAGGAAACCTTGCGCGACGTCGCATTGGAGCGAGCGCAGCAGGTCGAGTGCTTCCTTTGTCTCGACTCCTTCGGCAACGACGGTGCGCCCTAGCGAGTGGGCGAGCGCGATCGTCGACTGGACCATGACAAGGTCGCTGCGATTGTCGTGCATCGCCTTGATGAAGCTCTGGTCGATCTTGATTTCGCTCGCCGGCACTTTCTTGAGATAGTCGAGGGTCGACAGGCCGGTGCCATAGTCGTCGATCGACAGGCGGATCCCGAGGTCGCGCAATTTGAACAATGGCGCGAGATCGGAGCCGTCGCCCGCGAGCGCTGCGGTTTCGGTCAGCTCGAGCGTCAGCCGTTCGGGCGCGAGGCCGTGACGGGCGAGGATTGCCCGGACTTCGATCGGCAGCGACTTCATGGTCAGCATTCGCGCCGACAGATTGACCGCAATGTCGAACCGGTCGCCCTCGCGATTGATCTTGGCGGCGGTGGCGACCGCATGGTCGAGCACGAACAGGGTCAGTTTCTCGATTCGTCCGCTCTGTTCGGCTGCCTTGACGAATTCCTGCGGACTGATCGGTCCCTTCTCGGGATGGGTCCAGCGGGCGAGGGCCTCCGCACCACGAATTCGGCCCGTGGATAGGTCGAGTTGAGGCTGGTAGGCGACCCACACTTCGCCCGCTTCGATCGCCTGGTCGAGTTGGCTGAGCAGCGACAGGCGCCAATTGGCATCCTTCATCCGCTCAGGGTCGTGGTATTTCCACTTGAGGCCTTCGGAGGCGGCCTCGTCGGCCGCGACCAGGGCGCTGTTGAGGCGCTGCGTGATCGTCCGGCCGCTGCCAATCTCGACGCCGAAGGTGACCGCCAAGTCAAACGCGTCCCCATCGATCCGCGCTGGACTGCGGAACAGAGAATGGAGCGCCTCGACGTGGTGGCCGATCGCAGTTCCCGGCTCGCTGATCCAGGCGAAAATCCCTTCGTCACCCTGGTAAATCACTTGATCTTTCGCGCCGATGGTCAGGCGCTGGACAATCTGGTTGACGAGTGCGCCTTCGTCGGAGGTGGCAACCGCCGCGGCGAGCTGCGGGTAGTTGACGATGCGGGCCACGATCAGCGCTCGATCGCGCTGGTGGACACTGGCGCGCAGTGCCGCGAGGTTGGGCAGGCCGGTGGTGATGTTGATCGTCCCGCGAAGTCGATAGCGATGCCAGGCCAGCGTCGAACCGATCGCAAACACAAAAAACAAGGCCGGCGTGATATCGACGAACCACTGATAGGCTTCAGTGGCGATCGGGATCACCAAGGCGGCGGTTAGCGCAGCGCCGAGGATGGCGGCCTGGTTGCGGACGCGGCGTTGCCGCGCGGCCCACCACGCGAACGGTGCCAGCGCCAGCAGCATCGGCCACCAGCCGATTGATATCGGTCGGCCGCGCTTGAGCGTTTCGGCGGCCAGCACCTGGACATACATGCCACCGAACCGCGCCCGACCGGGGATCAGGTAAAGGTCGCCGATATCGTCGGACGCCGCGCCGACGATGACGATTTTGCCGCGCAGCCGCTCGGGCGCAATCCTGCCGGCAACAACATCCGACGCGCTGAACTGGGGAATGGTGTCGATGTCGATCCGGTAATTGATCGGGAAAGTCGTCTCGGCTGGCCCCCTTACCCCGGCCATCAGCGAGGCGTAGCTCGGATAGGTGCCGGTCTCGTCGGCCAGCGCATAAGGCAGATTCCAGATCGCGACGCGGTAATTATACAGCGCGCTGATCACCCCAAGCTCGGTGTGTTTGGCAAAGCGGGCGAGCGGCCGATTGGTCGCCTTGCTTCCTTTGCGCTCACCAGATTTGATGTGGACCGGCAACACCACGCGTTTCGACCGCGCGAGGGCAGCGGCGAACAGCCGGTCCTGCTGCTCGTTCATCGCGAACTGATACGTCATGTCGAGAAGGATTTTTTTCGCCCCGGCATCGCTCAACCGGTCGACCATTTGGGCCATTACCGCGCGCGGCCACGGCCAGCGCCCGATTTCTGTCTGGCTGGCCTGGTCGATCTTGATCACCACGATGTCGCCGCTGGCGGCCACCGGGGAGGTGTTGTTGCGCGCCACGCGCAGCCCGTCCTCGAGCGGTTCGCCCATTCCGACCAGCCCGAACAGCAAGGCGAGCACCATCGTCACGGCAAACATTCGCCATGGACGATGTCCAACAGACTTTGGCCCTGACGGGCGCAGCGCGCGCATCGACTTTCCTTTCGCTGCCCCGTGATGCGCAGGAAAAGGTTATAAAAGAGGAAACCGCGGCGAATTAACTCGACCCGCGCTCGTCTTGCGCCTCTCGACAGCGGCGACGCTGCTTGTCACACCGGCAGCCACGCCCGCAGCGGCGGGCAAGGGGAGGGCCATGGACTTCATTTCGATCCTGTCGATTTTCGTGCTGGCCTGCTTCGTCGGCTATTATGTGGTGTGGTCGGTGACTCCGGCGCTGCACACCCCGCTGATGGCGGTGACCAACGCGATTTCGAGCGTGATCATCGTCGGCGCGCTGATCGCCAGCGCGGCAGCAGGAAGCGTGACCTCGAAATGGCTCGGGCTGATCGCGGTCGCGCTGGCCAGCGTCAACATCTTCGGCGGCTTCGCGGTAACCGCGCGAATGCTCGCCATGTACAAGAAGAAGGAGCGCT
>JAJAYY010000044.1 GCA_026785965.1 Sphingomonas bacterium | reverse complement strand
TGATGATCCCGCCCGCGGACTTCTCCTCGGCCTCGACGCGGCGGACGAGAACTCGATCATGAAGCGGCCTGAAACCCATTTTGTAGCCCTCTTGGTGCTGATATGTTGAAACGGTCGCATTGGCACTCGCCCGGGGAGAGTGCCAGCGATGCAGCGCATATGGGTGCGACCGCCCTGATCGTCAACCGCCGGGCGCGGCAGTCAGCCCGAGCTTCGCGCGCATCGTCCAGCGCGCGAGCATCAGGGCGGCGCCCAGCGCCAGGCCGCTCGCCAGCCCGACCCAGATGCCGACCCCCTGCCAGCCGCGCCCGAAAGCGAGCCACACCCCGACGCCGATCCCGACGACCCAGTATCCGACCAGTGCGAAGAGCATCGGGACGCGGGTGTCGTGGAGGCCGCGGAGCATCCCCGCGCCGACCACTTGCGCGCCGTCGACGATCTGGAACAGCGCCGCGACGAGCAGGAACGAGACCGCGAGGTCGGTGACGCGCGCATTGCTCGCGTTGGTCTCCAGAAAAAGTCCGACCATCTCGCGCGGGACGGCCCACATGGCGAGCGCCATCGCCGCCATGAACCCGACCCCGATTGCCCATGCGGTCCAGCCGGCGCGGGTAATCCCGGAGCGGTCGCCCGCGCCCAGCGCGCGCCCGACGCGCACCGTCGCCGCCTGGCCCAGCCCCAAGGGGACCATGAAGGTCAGCGCCGCGATCTGCAGCGCGATGGCGTGCGCGGCGATCGATTCGGCGTCGATCAGTCCCATCAGATAAGCCGCCGCACCGAACACCGCGCCCTCGAACGCCATCGTCAGCCCGATCGGTAGCCCGAGCCGCCAGATATGCGCGAAACGCGGGCCGTCGAAGCGCCACCAGCGCCCGAACAGATGGAAGCGGCGGAACCGGCGGTCGCGCACCAGCACCAGCCCAAGCCCGAGCGCGAGGCACAACCAGACGATGCTGCTGGCGAGACCGCCGCCGAAAATGCCCAGTGCTGGAAGCCCGAGCCGGCCGAAGATCAATGCCCAGCCGAGGACCGCGTTGAGCGCGATCCCGGCCAGGCTGACGGCAAAGATCCACCCCGGCCGTTCGAGCGCGGCAACGACGTTGCGCATCGCCTGGAACAGCAGGAACGGCAGGATGCTCCACATGTAACCGCGCAGAAACGCCTGCGCGTCGAGCGCGAGCGCGGGGTCCTGCCCGAGCGAGCGGATGATCGGCGCGGCGTTCCACAGCAACGCCCAGCTCAACACGGCGATGCACACCGCGACCCAGCACGACTGGCGGAACGAGCGGCGGACGTCGCGGACATTGTTATGGCGCTGCCCCAATGCGCTGGCGATCATTGGCGAGGACGCCGCGACCACGCCGATCCCGAGCAGCAGCAAGGCGAAGGTCAGATTGAGCCCGAGCGCCGCTGCGGCGAGCTGGCGCGTGCCGAGCCAGCCCATCAGCACGACATCGGTCGCCTGGATCAGCGCCATCGTCAGGTTCGACAGAATCAGCGGCCAGGCGAGCGCCATCGTCGCGCGCAATTCGTCGCCCCACGCCCCTTGCCCGTGGCCGTGCCCGTGGCCGGGGTGAATGTTCGGAGCGCTCGACATGCTGTGCCGCCTAGCCGTCTGCCCACACGTCGAAAAGGTTTGGCTCGCCGCGCTCACCTCCGCTAGCGCGAGGCGAACAAGTATCGAGGTCTTTTGAAAATGAAATTCGTGCGTGCGGTGTGGAAATTGCTGGTCGGCATCAAGGACGCGCTCGTCCTGTTGTTCATGCTGCTGTTTTTCGGAGCGGTTTATGCGGCGCTGTCGGCGCGGCCCGATCCGGTGCGCGACGGCGTGCTTGCCCTCGACCTCAAGGGCGGGCTGGTCGAGCAACCGGCGGGGCTCGAATGGGCCGATGTCGCGGGCGGCTCGAGCGTCAGGCAGTATCGCTTGCGCGATCTTGTCGCCGCGGTCGATGCGGCCAAGGACGACAGCCGAGTCAAGGCGATCGCGCTCGATCTCGACAGCTTCGGCGGTGGCGGGCAGGTCGCGATCGGCGACCTTGCCGACGCGCTGCGCCGGGTCCGCGCGGCGGGCAAGCCGGTGGTCGCTTATGCCACCGGCTATGACGACGACGGCTACCAGCTGGCGTCGGCGGCTTCGGAAATCTGGCTCAACCCACTGGGCGCGGTGGTGGTCACCGGACCGGGCGGATCGAACCTCTATTTCAAAGGCTTGCTCGACAAGTTGGGCGTAACCGCCAACGTCTATCGCGCCGGCACGTACAAAAGCTTCGTCGAGCCATATATTCGCAACGACATGTCGCCCGAAGCGCGGCGCAATCATCAGGCGCTGGGCAATGCCGAGCTCGAAGGCTGGCGCACCGCCGTCCGCACCGCGCGGCCCAAGGCCAATACCGATCTGTTCCTCAAGGACATGAACGGCGCGGTGGCCGCGGCTGGCGGCGACATGGCCAAGGCCGCGTTCGACGCGGGTCTGGTCGACAAGATCGGCGAGCGGCGGCAGTTCGAAGCGCGCCTCGTCGCGCTGGGCGGCAAGGGGCGGACCAAGGATGGCGGGTTCAGCAAAATCCCGCTCGCTGCGTACATCGGCGACAAGGTCGAGCGCTCGCCCGCCGGCAAGATCGGCGTGGTGACCATCGCCGGAATGATCGTCGACGGCAAAGCGGCGGCGGGGACCGCGGGCGGCGACACCATCGCCAGAGCGATCGAGCGCGGCGTGCGCGACAATGTCGAGGCGCTGGTCGTTCGGGTCGACAGCCCGGGCGGATCGGTCACCGCATCGGAGCGCATCCGTCAGGCGCTTCTCGCGGCCAAGGCCAACGGCATCCCGATCGTCGTGTCGATGGGCAATGTTGCGGCCTCGGGCGGATACTGGGTCGCGACCCCGGCCGACTTCATCTATGCCGAGCCCTCGACGATCACCGGATCGATCGGCGTGTTCGGGGTGATTCCGAGCTTTCAGAACATGTTGCAAAAGCTTGGCGTCGGCGCCGACGGGGTGAAGACCACGCCGCTGTCGGGCGAGCCCGATCTGCTCAAGGG
>JAJAYY010000043.1 GCA_026785965.1 Sphingomonas bacterium | reverse complement strand
TGGCTGCCCAGCGCCTTGGACAGGGTGACGGTGGCGACCACGTCGTCGGCGCCGGCCAGTCCGACCTGCGCGAGCAGCCCCCCCCCCCCCCCCCCCCCCACCCCCCCCCCCGGCCGGGGCCGGGGGGGCCGCCGCCCCCGCTGCGGAGACAGAGAATTCACTGTCCCCATCATGGTCAGCCGCGCTCGCCGCTGGCGGCGGGCGTGGTGTTGTAAACCGGGGCCGGCGCGGTGTTTCCCGGTGCGCCTTCATAATATTGCCCATTTTGCATGTAGCCGTCGGCGCGACCGTCGCGATTGTTATCGGACCACACTGCACCAGCGAGACCGCCAACCGCAGCGCCAATCACCGCACCTTCAAGCAGGCCAAGACCCGGAATTAGCGCACCCGCAGCCACACCGAGCGCGGCGCCACCGATCGCGCCAGTCGCAACGTTGCGCAGCGTCGGGTCATAGCCTTGCGGCGTGCCCTGATAATATTGGCCATTCTGCATGTAGCCATCGGCATAGCCGTCATTATTGTTGTCGGCCCACACCGCACCGGCAAGGCCGCCGATGCCGGCACCGATCGCTGCGCCTTCGATCACACCGATACCGGGGACGAAAGCGCCGAGCGCGGCACCGCCGACGGCGCCAACTGCAGCACCCTGAGCGACGTCACCAGCCATGCGGCTGTTGGTCGCACACGCGCCGAGCGAAACGGAACTGGCGAGCAACGCCGCCATCACAAACTTTTTCATAATTTCCTCCAACCTGTTGGTTCAGCGGACCATGCCCCGGGACCCGAAGTCCCCCGACGGCGGTGCTCATGTCACTGCCCCCTAACGTCGCGTGCGACGAAGCGTTCCGGCAGCGAATCGTTACGCTGCCGTCCGTGACCCCGGTCGATGGCGACCGCGCGATGTGCTTTGACCGCCCGTCCCGCCCGGTTATGATCGCCACCATGAAAGCCGTCATCTATCACAATCAGCACTGCGGCACGTCGCGCAAGACGCTCGAAATCCTCGAGCAGATGGGCATTGACGTGACCGTCATTCCATATCTCCAGACCCCACCGACGCGCGCCGAACTCGAACGGCTGTACCAGCGCGCCGGGATCAGCGCGCGCGACGGGTTGCGCGCCAAGGAGCCGCTCGCCGATGTACTCGGCCTGACCGGGCCCGACGTTAGCGACAGCGCCATCCTCGACGCGATGATGGCGCATCCGATCCTCATCAACCGCCCGTTGGTCGAGACGGAAAAAGGCGTTCGCCTGTGCCGCCCGCAGGACGTGGTGCGCGAGATCCTGTGAGCGCGCCGCTCGATCCCGCGGTGATGCTTCGCGGCTATGCCGCCGGGATTTTCCCGATGGCCGACAGCCGCGACGCAGCCGAAGTGTTCTGGGTCGAGCCGCGGCGCCGGGCGATAATCCCGCTGACCAATTTCCATTGCTCGCGCTCGCTGGCGCGCCGGCTGCGCTCGGGGCGTTTCGAGGTGACATGCGATCTGGCATTCGAGCAAGTCATGCGCGCTTGCGCCGATCGCGACGAGACGTGGATCAATGGCGACATCGAACGCACCACGATCGGCCTTCATCGCGCCGGGCACGCCCATTCGATTGAATGCTGGTACGATGGCCGACTGGTCGGCGGGCTGTACGGCGTCGCGCTTGGCGGTGCCTTCCTTGGCGAATCGATGTTCAGCCTGATGACCGACGCGTCAAAGGTCGCGCTGGCGTGGCTGGTGGCGCGGATGAAGGTTGGCGGGTTCAGCCTGCTCGATTGCCAGTTCATGACCAGCCACCTCGCTTCCCTGGGCGCGCGCCAGGTCAGCCGTGACACTTATGTCGGGTTGCTCGGCGCCGCGCTCGGTTCGGGCAGGGGCGCGGTCGGCTCCACAGGGGCCGGCAAATCGGCTTCGCCATCGACCGGCGCCGGGGCCACCGTCGAAGGTCGGCTGCCCGATTTTGCTGCGCTCGACCTCTTGTTGGCCGACGAGGGACTGGCCGGGGCCGCGGCACCGTCGGGCCAGCGCATCGCACAGCTCTTGGGCCACACGTCGTAAACCGGATGCTCGACGACGTTGAGCGAGGGGGTTTCCTTGAACAGCCAGCCCGAAAAGACCCGGCTCCAGCGTTGATCGGTCTGCTCGACGTCCAATTGCACGAACGCCCCGGTGAGCCGCTCATTTTCCCACGGCGCGCTGGTCTCGCAGGCCCGCAGGCGGACCACAGCGTCGCGCACGCGAATTGCCTGCCCGGGCTTCAGCGTCAGGTCGCGGACGATGCCGTTGCGCTTGTTGAGCAGGCCGATCACCGCGACTCGATCGGCCATCGGCGTGACGCCTTCGACCGCCTCGATCGCTTGCGGCACGTCGACCGTGACTGCCTTGCTATCGGCGCGTGGCTTGTTCGGCGGGCGATTGTCGCATCCCGCCATCATCAGCATCGCCAGCAATGGGACGTAACGCGTACGCACGCTCAGTCCGGCTTCCACGCCTGATAGTCGCCGGTCGCCGCGGGCCGCACGCGGGCCCCGCCGAGCGAACCCGACGGACGGTAAGCGTCTGGCGATCCGGTGACATTGGCCTGGGGCGGCAATTCGAAGGCGCGGCGCTGCGGCAAGGCGGCGTCGGGCAGCCCGTCGATCGTCCCGCGCAGCCACGCGTTCCAGCCGGGAGGAATGCGGCTGCTGTCATTATTACCGGTGTACATCACCCACCGCCGAGCAGCATCTTTGCGGTGCTTGAAATAAATGTTGCCGCTATCGTCGCGGCCGACCTCCTCGCCGTTGCGGCGCGAGAAGATCGTCGTACCCCAAGATGCACCGTTCCACCAGGTGAAGGCGTTTGCGAAAAGACCCATGACGCTGTCGCCTTTGCCCCGGCCAGCGCGTCGAGGCAAGCGTCCACCTTGCCTGTCCGCGGGGTCTGCGTAGCGGGACGCGCTTAGTGCGACCAATCGACCCGCGCGCCAGCGACGATGCCGAGTTCGGCCGAACGCCCGCCGGAAAGTTCGAGCACCGCCGCAACCGGCTCACCGGCGCTGATCGGATCGAGCGACAATGGCGCGGTATTTTCCTCGATCCGCGCGATCGTGCCGTCGACGCGCACGAAGATCATGTCGAGCGGGATCAGCGTATTCTTCATCCAGAAGCTCGCCGCCACCGGCGGGTCGTACGGGAAGATCATCCCGCGATCGGGACCCAGCGACTGGCGGTTCATCATGCCCTGGCTCTGTTGTTCGGGAGTCCGCGCGACTTCGACCGTGAAGCGATGTTTGACGCCATTTGTCCCGCTGATCGTCAGTGGCACCTGTTCCAGTCCTGCGGGCGAGCGTTCGAGCGCAATCGCGCTGCTGTTCGATGGCTGGCAAGCTGCGACCATTGCGATCAGCAACGACGCGGCAATCCTGGCGATCAGATGACGCGGATTTCGACCGCCGTGAGGCCCTTCTTGCCCGCAGCGATTCGCGCGTCGAGCGCCTGCTCGGGGATCAGGTCGGCTATTCCCGCCTGCCGCACCGTCTCCATGTGAACGAAGATATCTTCGTCCTCCCGATCGGCGGTCCCGCGCCGAACGAGGAAACCATAGCCCTTGACGCGATTGAACCATTTCACCTCCACCGGCTCATACTCGCCCGCCCCTTCGGCGAGCGCCGAGCGGTCGGATCTGATGCCGCCAATATGGGCCGGACGAGGCGGGATGGGCAAGGCCGTCGACAGGTCGATGGTCGAAATCATCCGCGCCTGAAGCCCGCGGTCCTGCTTCGCTGCCACTCCGCTGATCGTTGCTCCTTCGGGAAGGCTGCGACGGCCATGCTCCTTGAGCACCGAAAAATGGATCAGGATGTCGCCGTCGAAGCGGTCGTCGACCACGAATCCGAAGCCGCGCGTCGCGTCGAACCATTTGACCTGGCCCGCAAACGGCCGGTCGTCGGGCAAGGATACAAATTCAGGACGTGAATCTTCCGTCGCGGGATCTCCGTGCGGCGAAGGTGATGCTAACGGCTGTTGCACCCGATTTGCATATCACGAAACAGTCTGTCGTTAAACCGACTTAACCAGCATTAATTTAACCATGAGTTTATGCGTTTTTCTAGGCATTCCGTGTCGCCTGGACTTAGTTCAAGCAACCTTTTGGACAGCGCAAAGTCGTGTCCAGCGCGGATCATTGCGCTCAAGTCGCGTTGGCGCTGCTTGATGTCGCGCTCGCCGGTTCCAAACGGGCCGATCCGCTTGCGCTGCGCGAACCGCACTGCACAGGTCACCGCCGCCTCGGCCGACGCCGCGCGCGCCGCTTGGCCATCGTCGTCTCCGACCCCTGCCTGCCGCAACGCCATATCGACCCGCCGCGCGCCATAACCGCGCTGACCAAGCGACCGCGCCTTGGCGACCGCATAGGCTGCATCATCGACATAATTGAGTTGCGCCAGCTGCTCCGCCAATGCCGCAAGCGCGGGCTCTTCGGTCCCTTCCCAACCGCGTTCGCGAAGCTTGCGGCGAAGGTATATGATCAGCTTGGCGCGGGTCGTCGCAAACCGTCCAACATAGGCCAGCGCAAGCTGGCGCAACTGTCCCTGATCGAGCGGGCGCGGAGTGCTGCGAGGGGTCAAACGGGGGGCCATGCGCCTTGTTTGTGCCACACTCCAACACCATCACGCTAGCGGGTCGCTAAGGCGCGATCCGGTCGGCGCGCGGCGTCGGTGAACAGGTTCAACAACCCAGGGATTGATGCGTGCTCGACCGCCATATCACGATCGAAGCCGACAGCGTTCCATCTGGAACCACCCCAACGCTTGATGTATTGCCGCGCCGCATCGCCGACTTCGCGACGCTCGGCGATGCGCTCGATTATGCCGCCGAGGGCTTGCGCGGAATGAATTTCCACGATGCCCGCGGCCGTCTGGTGCGCGCATACCCCTACGCTGAACTGCGCGACGATGCGCTGGCGCATGCGCAGCGCTTCGTGGCGCTGGGGCTGAACAAGGGCGATCGACTTGCGCTGGTGGCCGAGACTGGTCCCGAATTCGCGGCCTGCTTTTTCGGCGCCATTTATGCCGGCATCTGGCCAGTTCCGCTCCCACTCCCGACCAGCTTCGGCGGCCGCGAGGCGTATGTCGAACAATTGGTCGTGATGCTGACCAGCTCGGACCCGCAGCTGTTCCTGTTCCCGCCCGAACTCAACGAATTCGCCACCGCCGCCGCCGATCTGCGCGGCGTCACCTCGCGTGATTGGGACAGCCTCGCTGAGATCGCCACGTCGAGCGCGGCACTGCCGCAGTCGAGCCCCGACGATATCGGCTACCTCCAATATTCGAGCGGATCGACCCGCTTTCCGCATGGTGTCGCGGTGACTCATCGCGCTTTGCTCGACAATCTTCGTGCCCACGGCATCGGGGTCGAGGTGCAGGACAGCGACCGCGTCGTCTCATGGCTGCCGTGGTATCATGACATGGGGCTGGTCGGCTGCATGCTGTCGCCGGTCGCCAACCAGCTCAGCGTCGATTATCTCAAGACCGAGGATTTCGCCCGCCGCCCGCTCGCCTGGCTCGACCTCGTCAGCCGCAATCCCGGCACCACGCTGAGCTACTCGCCAACCTTTGGCTACGACATCTGCTCGCGCCGGATGAGCTCGCAGACCCGTGCCGCCGATCGCTTCGACCTGTCGCGCTGGCGCATCGCCGGCAATGGCGCCGACATGATCCGCCCCGATGTGATGCAGGCGTTCGTCGACAGCTTCGCCGACGCCGGTTTCAAGGCGGCCAGCTTTTGCCCCAGCTACGGCCTCGCCGAAGCGACGCTGGCAGTATCGATCATGCCCCCGGGCGAAGGCATCAGGCTTGAGCTGGTCGAGGAATCCGAACTGTCGGGGGTCGGCACAGCCGCGCAGGAACGCCCGCGCCGCTATCGTGCAATCGTCAATTGCGGCAAGCCGGTGGTCGGGATGGAAGTCGAAATTCGCGGCGCCGATGGCGGCCTGCTCGGCGACAGCTCGATCGGCAAACTCTATGCCCGCGGTACCTCAATCATGGCCGGCTATTTCCGCGACGAGGAATCGACCCGGGCATGCCTGTCGGACGACGGTTGGCTCGACACTGGCGACATGGGCTACGTCTCGGGCGGCTATATTTTCATCGTCGGCCGCGCCAAGGACATGATCATCATCAACGGCCGCAATCATTGGCCGCAGGATATCGAATGGGCGGTCGAGCAATTGCCCGGCTTCAAGGCGGGCGACATCGCTGCCTTCGCGATCACTGGCCCGCTGGGCGAAGAAACGCCCGCGGTGCTGGTCCATTGCCGGGTCAGCGACCCCGACGAGCGCGGCCGCCTGCGCGACGACATTCGCGAACGCGTCCGCGCGATCACCGGCATCACCCCGGTGGTCGAGCTCGTCCCGCCACGGACATTGCCGCGCACCAGCTCGGGCAAGCTCAGCCGGACCAAGGCCCGCAACCTCTATTTGTCGGGCGAAATCACCCCGTTCGACGTCGCCGCATAGCGCCCGCACAACGCAACGCGATGCTCGGTCTGGCGGAGTGGAACATCCATTCTCCGCCTTTGTTGCGTCACCGTGATCCGCCAATTCAAGATTATCGTGATCGGCGCTTCTGCTGGAGGGGTTGAGGCCTTGCGGACGCTGGTCGCCGCGCTGCCGACCGATTTTTCCGCTGCCATTCTCATCGTGCTCCACGTCGGCAGCCATAAAAGCGAGCTTCCGTTCCTGCTCGATCAGGCTGGCGGGCTACCCGCGAAACATGCCGAGGACGGCGAACCGATCAAGCCCGGACAAATCACCATCGCGCCGCCCGACCATCATCTGGTGATCGAGCGCGGCCGAATTTCGCTGACCAAGGGCCCGCGCGAGAATTGGGCGCGCCCGGCGATCGATCCGCTGTTTCGCAGCGCCGCGGATGTCTATGGCGCCAATATCATCGGCGTCATCCTGACGGGCGCGCTCAATGACGGGTCAGCGGGGCTCTATCAGGTCAGCCAAGCGGGCGGAACGACGATCGTCCAGGACCCCGCCGACGCGATTAACCCGAGCATGCCGCGCAGCGCGCTCGCGCATGTCGCGGTCGATCATTGCCTGCCGTTGGCGGGGATCGCGCCGTTGCTGATCGAGTTGGTCGCCGAACAATCGGCCGAGCCCGCGCGCGCCAACGGCGTGTCGAACAAACGACCGCAGGAAAAGGATGAGGAGGAGGAAATGGCTGCGGAGTTCACGCAGAACACCCCGGTCGCGGTGACCTGCCCCGATTGCGGCGGCGCACTCCGTCGCCGGGAGCTCGGCTCGCTGACCCAGTTCGCCTGCCACATCGGGCATATCTACACCGCCGAGGTGATGATGGCGGTGCAGTTCGTGGCGCTCGAACGATTCATCGAATCGGCAATGCGATCGCTTGGCGAACGCGCCGAATTATGTCGGCAAATGAGCGAAAAGACTTGCCATGCGCATAGTGATTCGACGTGGGAAGCGGCCGAGAGCGAGGCGCATGAGCAGGCCCATTCGCTGAGCGAAATGCTGACCCGCGAATGGATTCATCCCGATGGGATTGGCGTAATCGACACTATCAGCCCGTGACGGCTTGCCAGCACCGCTAGAAGAGCGTCTGTTTTTCAGACGCGTGAGTCGCGCTACTGAGGCCGGGCATCGATCTCGGCGGGGGAAGAATTCGGCATGAACCGGACGGACGGGGTGGCCATTACGGCAAGCGGATCGGGGGGCGGGACGAAAACGCCGCCCGCGGCCGCTCGCCCCGCCCTGGTGGTCGGCATCGGCGCTTCGGCCGGTGGACTCGAGGCGTTTCGCTCCTTCTTCTCCGCCATGCCGGCCGACAGCGGCATGGCGTTCGTACTGATCCAGCATTTGTCGCCCGATCATAAAAGCATGCTCGCCGACCTGCTCGGCCGGAATACCGCGATGGACGTGATCGAGGCGGTCGACGGGGCCAAGGTCAAACCCAATTGCGTGTTCGTCATCCCCCCCGACGCGACAATGACGATCAAAAGCGGACGCTTGACCATCACCAAGCCCGCGCCGCCGCGCAATCGTCGCCGCCCAATCGACACATTCTTCCAGTCGCTGGCCGAGGATCAGGGCGAACATGCGGTGTGCATCATCCTCGCCGGCACTGGCAGCGACGGCACGCTGGGGGTGGCGACGATCAAGGAACATGGCGGGCTGGCCCTGGCCCAGGCCGAATATGATCATCAGGCGCTTCCGGGAATGCCGCAGAGCGCAGCCGCCTCGGGCCAGGTTGACGATATATTGGCGGTCGAGGCCATGCCCGCCCGATTGCTGGCGCACCAGCAGCATCTCGCCGGTGTCGCCCCGACCAAGGACGAAGACGGCACGCGCACCGACGCCGCCTCGCATCTGTCGGCAATCATGGCGGAGCTGCGCTCTCGCACCGGGCATGATTTCAGCGGGTATAAGGAAAATACGCTGGTCAGGCGGCTGCAGCGGCGGATGCAGGTGCTCCAGGTGACAACGCCCACCGCCTATATCGAGCAGTTTCGGCAACAGCCCGAGGAGCTCGACCGGCTGTTCGAAGAACTGCTGATCGGCGTCACCCAATTCTTTCGCGATCCGGCCGCGTTCGAGGCGCTTGATGCGACCGTGCTCAAGGGGCTGGTCGCGGGCAAGGGCGCCGACGAGACGGTTCGCGTCTGGGTGCCCGGCTGCGCGACCGGTCAGGAAGCCTATACCATCGCCATGCTGCTGCGCGAGGCGATGGACAAACGCCGCGCCAAACCCAAGATCCAGATTTTCGGCACCGATATCGACGACCGCGCAATCGCCGTCGCGCGGCTCGGACGCTATCGCAAACCAGTCGCCGGCGTATCGCCCGAGCGCTTCGAACGCTGGTTCATCGAGGAAGCCGACGATTGCTGCGTCGTCCCCGAAATCCGCGAAATGTGCGTCTTCTCGCCGCACAGCATCATCAAGCACCCGCCGTTCTCGAAGCTCGACCTGATCTCGTGCCGCAACCTCCTGATCTATATCGATCCCGCGACGCAGGACCGCGTCATGCGGACCTTCCATTATGCGCTCAAACCGGACGGGCATCTGTTCCTCGGATCGTCCGAATCGATCACCCGCTCGACCGCATTATTTGCCGCTACCGACAAGAAGCATCGCATATTCCAGCGCCGCGCGAGCATGGACTCGCCGTTGCCCGACCTGCCTTCGCGGGGCATCCGGCCCGATATGCCGCCGTCCTCCGACCCTGCCCCGCTGCTGGCCCGCGACCATATCGACAAGGGCGCGCAGCGGGTGATGGAGAAATACAATCCGCCGCACCTCGTGATCGACCGGCGCAATCAGATCGTGCGCTTCTCGGGCGGCGCGGTCGGCGAATATCTCGAGCCTTCCCCTGGCGCGCCGAGTTTTGCGCTGTTCGACATTTTGCGCAAACCGTTGCGGCCGGCGGCGCGCACGGCGTTGCACGACGTGCGCGCGTCGAACGCGACGTTCCGCCACGAAAATATCCCGATCCGCATCGGCGCCAGTTCCCGGCTCGTCACGATCATCGCCCAGCCGATGGGCGATGACGGCACCCCGTCAGAGTATATCGTGCTCGCCTTCCAGGACGCCGGATCGACCGCGGCCGACGCCGCATCGTCGCCGCCGACGAAGGCGGTTCCCGACGCCGTCCAGGCGATCGAACAGGAACTGCAGACGACCCGCGCTCAGCTTCAATCGACGATCGACGAGCTTGAGATCACCGGCGAGGAAATGAAATCGTCGAACGAGGAATATCAGTCGGTCAACGAAGAGCTGCAATCGTCCAACGAGGAGCTTGAAACCTCCAAGGAGGAAATGCAGTCGATCAACGAGGAATTGCAGACCATCAACGCTGAGATGATCAGCAAGAACGACCAGCTGACCCGCCTCAACAGCGATATCAAGAACCTGCTCGACAGCTCCGAAATCGCCACTTTGTTTCTCGACGATCTGCTGCGCATCAAAAGCTTCACCCGCGGGGTCGCCGATCTGTTCCATGTCCGCGACGGCGATATCGGCCGCCCAATCACCGACATTGCCTGCCTGCTGACCTATGCCGACCTGCAACGCGACGTGAAGGCGGTGCTGCGCAAGCTCGTTCCAATCGAGCGGCAGGTGACGCTCAAGGATGCCGGAATGACGTTCATCCTGCGCATCCGCCCCTATCGCACGATCGACAACGTCATCGACGGCGTGGTGCTGACGTTCATGGACATCACTGCGCGCGAAGCCGCCGCCCTGGCCTTGCGCGACAGCGAAGTGCGCTACCGCTCTTTGCTCGAGTCGATCGATGAGGGTTTCTGCACAATCGAGAAAATTGACACCCGACCCGGCGAGCTAAGCGATTTTCGCTATTTGTCCGCCAATCCTGCGTTCGTCGCGCAAACTGGTGTCGGCAATGTCGTCGGCAAGACCATCAGAGAGGCGTTTCCGGGCGAAACGCAGGATTGGTTCGACACCTTTGACACCGTCGTCCGGACCGGCGAATCGATCCGGTTCGAACGCGAACTTGCAACGCAGGGGCGCGTGCTCGAGCTGTTCGCATTCCGCATCGATGACGAAGCCCACCGCAGGGTCGGCGTGATCTTCGCGGACATCAGCCATCGCCGGCAGGCCGAGGAGCGGCAGGGACTCGTGCTCAAGGAAATGGATCATCGGGTCAAAAATCTGTTCGCCATTGTCGGCGGGGTGGTGACCCTCAGCGCGCGTTCGGCGACGACGCCGCAGGACATGATCGGCATCATCCAGGGTCGGCTTGGTGCGCTCGCCAGCGCGCATGTCCTGATCCGGGCGACCAATTCGGGTTCGGGAGCCAAGCAGAAATCGACCCTCGATGCGCTCGCTCGGACAATCTTGTCGCCCTATACCGACGCGGCGATCGATGGTCGCGCCGTGCGCGTGATGTTCGAGGGCCCAGAGCTTGCGATCGGCGGCGATGCGGTCACCTGTCTCGCCTTGGTACTCCACGAACTCGCGACCAACGCCGCCAAATATGGCGCCTTGTCGACGCCGAGAGGGAGGATTCATATTTCGTGGACGGTCGACAAGAACAAGCTCCGCCTAACGTGGGCCGAGCGCGGTGGCCCCCCCGTTTCCGGCGCGCCCAAGCGCGAGGGGTTCGGCAGCCTGCTCGCCCGGCGCAGCGTCAACGGGCAGCTTGGCGGCGAACTCGCGTTCGACTGGGATCCCGCAGGGTTGACGGTGCATTTGTCGGCTTTGGCGGAACGGCTGGGGGCGTGAAGGGTTGGACGCGCAAGCCCCACTCTATTCCGGCGGGACATTTTGTTGCTGAATAATGCGCTTGTCCTGGTTGCCGAAGATGAACCGTTCATCGCGCTCGACCTCGCGCTGGCGATCGAGGATGCGGGCGGCGAAGTGATCGGCCCGGCCGCGAGCGTCGAAGAAGCGCTGGCGCTGATCGAGGCTCGAACCGTGGTCGCGGCGATCCTCGACGTGAACCTCGGTGACCGGAATATTTTGCCGGTGGCGGAGATTCTGCTGAGCCGTGGAATTCCCGTCATTCTCCAGACCGGGATGGAGCTCCCGCTTGGCCTGGCGTCGCGCTTTCCCAACCTTGCCGTCCACATCAAGCCATGCATCGCGGCCAAGCTGGTCAGCCAGCTCGTGACAATGCTCACCCGCCCGAGCGGCCCCCTTGCGTCGCCCTCGTCACCCGGCTAGTCCGCGCCCCGGCCTAGGGGTATAGCTCAGTTGGTAGAGCATCGGTCTCCAAAACCGAGGGTCGTGGGTTCGAGTCCCCCTGCCCCTGCCATTGTGCCTCGCAGCTCTGCCGGCGGCAGGGCGAGAAGCGCAATCGTCCGTTGTCCCGCTTGCCTCGCCGCCCCGGTTCGCGCTATGGCACCGGTCACGAGGTCCGGCGGCTTGGCCGCGGACCTCCTTTTTTTAGCGGTTCGAGATCGGACGAAGCATCGTGTCGAAGGTCACCCCCGGCGAATTCATCAGGCAGGTCCGTGCCGAGACCGCCAAGGTCACCTGGCCGACGCGCAAGGAGACCGTGACCACTGCGGTGATGGTCGTGATCATGACCACCTTGCTCGCGATCTTCTTTTTCGGGGTCGATTCGGCGTTCGGCGCGATCGTCAAATTTCTGCTCGCCCTGCTCGGCTAAGTCACTCAAGGAACATCATGTCCCGCTGGTACATCATCCACGCTTATTCGGGGTTCGAGAACAAGGTTCGCGAATCGATCATGTCCGTGGCGCGCCGCCTCGGGCTCGAGACTTTGGTCGAGGCGATCGAAGTGCCGACCGAAACCGTGACCGACGTCAAGCGCGGCAAGAAGGTCCAGTCGGAACGCAAGTTCATGCCCGGCTACGTGCTCGCCAAGCTGGCGATGAACGACGACGTCTATCACCTGGTCAAGAACACCCCCAAGGTGACCGGCTTCCTCGGCCCCAACGGCAAGCCCCAGGCGATCCCCGACGCGCAAGCCGCGCGGATGCTCGACACCAAGGAAGAGGCCGCCGCCAACGTCAAACAGAAGATCAAGGTCGACTATGAGATCGGCGATTCGGTCAAGGTGCTCGACGGTCCGTTCGCGTCGTTCAACGGCATCGTCGAAGAGCTCGATTTCGATCGCAGCCGGGTCAAGGTCAGCGTCTCGATCTTCGGCCGCGCGACCCCGGTCGAGCTTGAGTTCGAACAGGTGGAGCGCGCCAAGTAGCACCACTACGGCGCTCGCTCCATCCCAAGCCGCGACCCGGGATCCAGAATCAAAAGCGCGCGAAATAGCCTCGGCCGATCGGGCCAGGATGAATTCGGACGGCGCTTCGGGGCCGCCCTTTTTCATGCCCGCTTACCTGCTACCCTGACCGCGACACGGCAGGAGTGAATCGATGATTGCGCTCGACCGCTGGCATCTCTTCGTCGCGTCGCAGGATCTCGCCCGGCTGCACGCGCTGATTGATCCGCGGTCGGCTACCGATTGATCGCGGGCTGAACTTGTGTGGCGCGCCGCGCACCCTAGCTTAGGGTGTCACAGGGAGCGCGCGAATGACCGATCAAACCGATTACGTACCGCCGCGCGTGTGGGCCTGGGACCAGCCCAGCGGCGGCAAGTTCGCCAACATCAACCGCCCGGTCGCGGGGCCGACCCACGACCAGCCTTTGGCGGTCGGCAAGCATCCGCTCCAGCTTTACTCGCTCGCCACGCCGAATGGGGTCAAGGTCGCGATCATGCTGGAGGAATTGCTCGCCGCGGGGCATGCCGACGCCGAATATGACGCCTGGCTGATCGACATTTCGGCCGGCGACCAGTTTGGCAGCGGGTTCGTCGACGTGAACCCCAATTCGAAGATCCCGGCGCTGCTCGATACCACCACCAGCCCGCCGACGCGATTGTTCGAATCGGGCGCGATCCTGCTCTATCT
>JAJAYY010000042.1 GCA_026785965.1 Sphingomonas bacterium | reverse complement strand
TCGCGGTAATGCTTGATCCGCGTGACGCGCAGCCCGGGCATTCCCGACCGGTCGACCGCGCGCTGCCAGCTGGTGAATTCCTCAAGGCTGAGGGTGTAGCGTTGGCACGCCTCGTCGACGCTCAGCAGGCCGCCGGCAACGGCCGCGACAACTTCGGCCTTGCGCCGCACGACCCAGCGGGTGGTGCTGGGGGGTGGCAAGCTGTCCAGCGTCAGCGATTCGCCGAGCGGACCGATCACCTGCGCAGGCCTGATTTTCTGATTTTCGAGCATCAATTCCTCAATCACATTAATTTTGCGGTCGATAACTTCCGATTAAACGAGAGGCCTTGAGAAAGGCTGAAATGTGCTGGTAACGATCGTCTTCATTTGTCCTGATCATCCGTTAACCCTGTGCCGGTCTTACCGGGGCCGGCGAAGGTCCCGCGCAACGTCGCTTTGGCATCGCGCCAGCCCTCCGCTGCGGAGAGGAATTGCGCCATCGCATCGCTTCTGTCCGTCGGCGCAACCGGCTCCTTTCCGAAGGCAGCCAAAAGCTCTTCGAGCTCGACCGATCCTTCCGATGCCGCCCGCATTACTCCGTCGAATCGTGACAAGACTGGCCCCTGTTTCCGGTCTAACTGTTGATCCGGTCTAGCCGGACAGGGTGAATTTGGAGTAAAGATCGCCGCATGCTTCCCGGGTTTGACCTCCTCAACGGCGCCAGCGCCGCCCGCATCGTCGTTGCCATGTCGGGCGGCGTCGACAGCAGCGTCGTCGCGGTGTTGGCGGCGAATAGCGGCGTCGAAGTGATCGGGGTCACGCTCCAGCTTTACGACCATGGCGAAGCGATCAAGCGGACCGGCTCCTGCTGCGCCGGGCAGGACATTTACGATGCCAAGACCGTGTGCGACCGGCTCGGCATCGCGCATTATGTGCTCGACTATGAAAGCCGCTTCCGCACCGGGGTGATCGACAAGTTCGCCGATGAATATGCTGCCGGCCGTACACCCGTGCCGTGCTCACTGTGCAACCAGGGGGTCAAATTCGTCGACCTGATCGCCTTTGCGCGCGAGCTTGGCGCCGATTGCCTGGCTACCGGCCATTATGTCCGCCGCGTCGTCCGCGAGGGCCGCACCGAACTGTGGAAGGGCCGCGATCCGGCGCGCGACCAAAGCTATTTCTTATACGGCACCACCCCCGACCAGCTCGATTTCCTGCGCTTTCCGCTCGGCGATTTGCCCAAGAGCGAAGTCCGCCGCCTTGCCGAGGAGGCGGGCCTGATCGTCGCCAACAAGCCCGACAGCCAGGATATTTGCTTCGTCCCCGACGGCGATTATGCCAGCCTGGTCAAGAAGCTGCGCCCCGAAACCGCCGCGCCGGGGGAGATTGTCGCGCTCGACGGCCGCGTCCTCGGTCGCCATCAGGGTGTGGTCCACTTTACCATCGGCCAGCGCCGCGGGATCGACGTCGGCGGCCAGCAAGAGCCGCTTTACGTGGTCAGAATCGAGCCCGAGACGCGGCGCCTGGTGGTCGGCCCGCGCCCTGCGCTCGCGGTCACAGCGGCGCGGGTCGACGTCATCAATTGGTTGGCCGAAGACCAGACCGTGGTTAACGCCAAGATCCGCAGCCTCGCTCCCCCGGTTGCGGCGCAGTGGGACGGATCGCGGCTCGCCTTCGCTTGCCCCGAATATGGCGTCGCCCCCGGCCAGTCGGCGGTATTCTATGATGGCGAGCGCTTGCTCGGCGGCGGGACGATCATCGCCACCGAAGCTGCCGCGCTGAGCGAAGCGGCTTAGGCCACGGCCCCAGCGGCCGGCACCAATCCGACCATCTCGCGAAACGCCTGCTGCGCGGGCGGCACGCACATTTGGAGATAGGCAAACTTCGGATCGGTGAAAATCGGGAAGTAATTCATCGTCGCATTGGCTTCGAACAGCACCACGTCGCCGCCTCGATCGATGCCGAAATCCATCCCGACGAAATCGAGCGCGAGGCGCTCACGGACCGCCTCGAACACTGCATGGATGGCGGGGGCGAAATCGCCTTCGGGACGAAGCAGCAACCTCGCCTCCTCTTTGCACAGACGAGGTTGTTGGGCCATGCACCGCGCCCTGTCCCGGACGTGGATGTTCCATCCGTCCGAAATCAACTGGTGCCGCAGGATCGTGCGCTGGCCGAAGAAATAGATTCGGTACTTGCGGTAAAAACCGTCCGCGCTTTGAAAATCGACAAATTCGGTGATGATGTGGTCGCTGCCCGGAATCAGCGCCGCCTGGAGCTCATCAAGGCTGCCGATGAGGCCGACGATATTGCCCATGTGGGTCCCGGCCAGGCGCAGGATGACCGGGAATTGCGCCCCCGCGCGCTCGACCGTGTTGGCAACGACCGCTGGCTTGCCGCCGCGAAGCCGGATCGTCCGCGGCACGCGCAGGCCGTCGATCCCGGTCAGCCGGGTCGCGATGCGGTCACGACCAGTGCGCATGATCGCTTCGGGGGGATTGATCACGCGTCCGCGAAATCCGCGCAACAGCTTGCCAAGAATTTCCAGCACCTGATGGTTCTGGTCGGGATCGGTGATCAGGTTGAGCACGGTGGTGTAGGGCGACAGGTCAGGCCGCCCACCCTGGCGCAGGAAGCGCTTGTTCAGGTGGAGTTCGTCGAACGCGTCGGAATCGCGCAACAGGCGCCACAGGTCGGTAGCGCCGCCGATTTGCCGCAGTCCCTCGCCATTGGCGAGGCGATCGATGTCAGCGCCTACGACAACCAAGAGTTGGGCGTGAGCGGGACCTCGCTGCGCGGCTAACATTTCGAGACCCCCGGACGCCTTGATCCTGGTGCTGATGACTCATTCCCGACGTCGAGGCAAGCTTGACCGCAGCCTCGATCAGGCGGTTTTCTTTTTGCGTCGCCGCGCTACACAGAGGGTATGACCAGAAACAATCTTGCCGTCCTTGGCTTATCGCTCCTTGTCGCCGCTTGCGCCACCGTGGCCACCCCGCCAAGCACCGTCGCCGGCCCCGACTTCCTGGCGCGCAACGCCGCCGTGAGGCATGTCGTGACGACGCCGAGCGGACTGCAATATTTCATCGTCAAGTCGGGCCCCGGGACTGGCCGCTCGCCGACCGGCAACGATATTGTAAGCTTCGATTATGAAGGCAAGCTCGTCACGGGCGAAACCTTCGACAGCAGCTATGCCGAAGGCAAGCCGCTGACTGGGCAAGTCGATCGCTTTGTGCCCGGCTTCACCGAAGCACTGAAGCTGATGCGGCCGGGCGACGAATGGGTGGTGTGGATCCCGCCGGCGCTCGGCTATGGCGCCAAACAGGTCGGACCGATCCCCGCCAACAGCATCCTGCGCTTCAAGCTTGCGCTCCACAGCGTCACGCCGTCGCCGTCGAACCCCTAAAGCTGGAAATGGCCTTCGATCACGGTTACCGCCGTCCCGCCAAGCCGCACCCGGTCTCCGCGAAGCTGGCAGTCGAGGCGCCCTGAGCGCTGACTCGCCTGGCAGGCGCTAAAGTTGTCGCGGCCGAGGCGCCTGGCCCAGAATGGCACCAGCGCGGCATGGGCGCTGCCGGTGACCGGATCTTCGTCGATGCCATGAAAAGCAGCGAACACGCGGCTGACGATTGCCGTCTCGCGGCCCGGCGCGGTGACGATCGCCAGCCGGTCGATCTTGCGCAGTGCAGCGAAATCGGGCGTCACGCCGAGGACCGCCGCCTCATCCTCCAGCAGCAAAATCGCCGAGCCATTGCCGCCGCGGCTGACGAAGCTCGGTCCCGCTACGCCGAGCGCCTCGGCCAGGCCCGGCTCCTCGCCCGCTTCGAGTTCGAACGCCGGCAGATCAAGCCAATATTTGTCATTTTCGCGGGTCACCGTGAGCACTCCGGACCGGGTCGCGAAGCGCATCGTGTCGCCCTTGAGCAAAATATGCGCCGCCGCCAGCGTCGCATGGCCGCACAAATTGACCTCGACCGTCGGCGTGAACCAGCGCAGGTCATAGTCCGCCTCGCCACTCGTGCTCGGCACCGTGAAGGCGGTTTCGCTGAGGTTGTTCTCAGCCGCTATCGCCTGCAGCAACGCATCGTCGAGCCACTGGTCGAGCGGCATCACCGCCGCCGGATTGCCCTCGAACGGCGCGGCCGCGAAGGCGTCGACCTGGAAGAATGGCAAGAGGGTCACTCGGCCCGCTCGGTGAGGTGGCTTGGAAGCATGGTCTCGCGGTCGGTGTGGCCATGCGGGTCGAGGTGGATCAATATCTCGGTCCCGGGGAAGCGCGCCTGGAGCGCTTCTTCGACCAGGTCGAGCCGGTCATGCGCCTCGCGCACCGTCCACTCGCCCGGCACCCAGACGTGAAACTGGACGAAATGGTTCGAGCCGCTGGTCCGCGTGCGAAGATCGTGCAGGCCCTTGAGTTCGGGATAATCGGCGGCGGCGGCGAGAAACGCTGCGCGCTGGCTCTCGGGCCATTCGCGGTCCATCAATTGGTTGATCGAATGCGATGAGGAGCGCCACGCCCCGACCAGCAGCCATGCCGCGATCAACAAGCCGAAAACCGCGTCGGCCCCGGTCAACCCGACATATTGATCGAGCAGCAGCGCGGCGATGACCGAGCCATTGAGCAGCAGGTCGGACTGATAATGCACCCGGTCGGTAGCGATTGCGACCGATCCGGTCTTCGCCACCACGCGGCGCTGATAAGTGATCAGCAACAGGGTCGCCGCCATTGCCACGATCGAGACGCCAATGCCAAGCTCGGCCGCGCCGGTCTCCGCCCCCACGATCAGGCGCTGGACCGAGCGGACCGCGATCCACCCCGCCGACACGGTGATCAGCACGATCTGGAACAGCGCCACCAGCGCTTCGGCCTTGCCGTGACCGAAGCGGTGGTCGCTGTCGGCGGGGAGCGCCGCGATCCGCACCCCGGCGAGCGTCACCAGGCTGGCGATCAGGTCGAGCCCAGTGTCGGCCAGGCTGCCGAGCATCGCCATCGATTGGGTGGTGTAAGCGGCATAGGCCTTCAACCCGAGCAGCAGCAGCGCCACCGACACGCTCGCCAGCGCGGCCCTGGTCGAGAGCCGCGATCGCTCGGCATGCGCATCGTGAAACGCAGTCATGGGTAAAGCAGTCCTTCGCGCCAGCCCTCGCCGTCGCGTTCGAACAACCGCCGTTCGTGAAGGCGCGCCTCGCGGTCGCTCCAAAATTCGATTCGTTCGGGCGCGACCCTGAACCCCGACCAGCGCGGCGGGCGCGGCACGTCGCCGCCGTCGAACCTGGCACGGACCGCTTCGACCCGCGCTGCGAACGTCGCCCGGTCCGGCAGCGGCCGCGACTGGTCCGAAGCCCACGCCCCGATCCGCGATCCGCGCCCCCGGGTTGCGAAATAGGAATCGGCCTCGGCGCCGCTGACCGCGCTCACCGCGCCCTCGATCCGCACCTGGCGGCGCAGCGATTTCCAGTGGAACAGCAGGCTGGCGTTGGGGTTGGCCGCCAATTCCTCGCCCTTGCGGCTGTCGAGGTTGGTGTAAAACACGAACCCCCGCTGATCATGACCCTTGAGCAGCACCATCCGGACCGACGTCCGCCCCGCCGCGTCGGCGGTCGCGAGTGCCATCGCCTCGGGGTCGTTGGGCTCGGCCGTCCGCGCCTCGGCGAACCAGCTATCGAACAGGGCAAAGGGATCGTCGGCCATCGCCACCGCGTCTAGGCTGCGGGCCTAATCCGGGCAACCGGCTTGTTGCGGCGCACGCGTTGCGGCTAGAGGGCGTTGATGGACCTGTATCAACGATTGGGCGTCAAGCGCGGCGCGACCGAGGCCGAGATCAAGAAGGCCTATCGCAGCCTCGCCAAGCAGTTGCACCCCGATCGCAACACCGACAATCCCAAGGCCGCCGAGCGCTTTTCGCAAATCACCAACGCCTATGACCTGTTGTCCGACAAGGACAAACGCGCGCGTTATGACCGCGGCGAGATCGACGAGGACGGCAATCCCAAGTCGCCGTTCGGCAGCGGCGGCTTCGGTGGCGGCGGCAGCCCTTACGGCGGCGGCGCGCGCCCCGGCGGCGGACCTGCCGGCGGTGGGTTCGACGGCTTTCCAGCGGGATTCGAGGGCGGCAATAGCGCCGACCTTTCCGACCTGTTCGAGGGACTGTTCGGCGGCGCTGGCGGGGCGCGGCGCAGCAGCGGCTTCGGCCGCCGCAGCGCACCACCGCAAAAAGGCGCCGATGTCGCTTACCGGCTCAAGGTGCCGTTCGCCGACGCCGCCACGTTGAAGCAGCAGCGAGTCACGCTCGGCGGCGGGCGAACGATCGACCTGAAATTGCCCAAGGGGGTCGAGGACGGCGCCAAGATCCGCCTTGCCGGCCAAGGCCAGGAGGGTCCGGCCGGGCGCGGCGACGCGATCGTCACGATCGAGATCGCGACCCATCCGTTCTTCGTCCGCGAAGGGACCAACATCCGCCTGTCGCTGCCGGTGACGCTCAAGGAAGCCGTGCTCGGCGCCAAGATCAAAGTCCCGACCCCCGAGGGCGCGGTGATGCTGACCGTCCCCAAGGGATCGAGCTCGGGCAAATTGCTGCGCCTCAAGGGCCGCGGCTTCACCGCCAAGGACGGCAGCCGCGGCGATCAATTGGTCATGCTCAGCGTCGATCTTCCCGCCGGCGACGTCGATCTTGAACGCTTCGCCACCGATTGGTCCGGCGCCGGCAACCCGCGCGCCGCTTTGGGGGTTTGACGGATTAGTGGAAGAACATTCGCAATCCCCCGAAGAGCGCCGCAAGCGCCTTGCCAGCGCCAGCGCCCGCTGGGGCCACGATGTCGTTCACCGGTGGCGCAATGGCCCCGCGCCGATGGTGGTGCTCAAACGCGTTGCGATCGGCGTGTATGAGGACGGATTCGTCCATGCCGGCAACATCGCTTACATGTCGCTGGTCGCTCTATTTCCGTTCCTGATCCTCGCCGCGGCGATCCTCAACTTGTTCGGATCGGGCGAGGACGTCCAGTTCGCGGTCGTCAATATTCTGTCCCGGCTCCCGCCGCAGGTGCGCGACGTGCTGGCGATGCCGATCGCCGAAGTGCTTGCCGGGCGATCGGGGCCTTTATTGTGGTTCGGCGCAATCGTCGGCCTGTGGACCGCGACCAGCTTCATCGAGACCATTCGCGACATCCTGCGACGCGCTTATGGGGTCAAATATTCGGCCAGTTTCTGGCAATATCGTTTGATCTCGATGGCGGTCATCGTGGCTTCCGTGGTGCTGCTGCTGATCGCCTTCGGCCTGACTATTTTCCTGACCTCGGCGCAACATTTTGTGGTCGCCAAGCTGCCTTTTTCGCAAGGTCTTGCGCACACGCTCGGGCTTTACCGGATCGCGCCCGGGCTAACCCTGTTCGCGACTTTCTACATCATCTTCCTGACGCTCACTCCGTCGCGCTATCGCAAGCTTTCGTGCCGCAACTGGCCGGGCGCGTTGCTCGTCACCCTGTGGTGGTTGCTGACGGTCGAATTGCTGCCCGATGCGATCGGATTGTTCGGCGGCTATGCGCTGACCTATGGCAGTCTGGCCGGGGTGATGGTCGCCTTGCTATTCTTCTTCGTCATCGGCCTGGGGGTCGTCACCGGGGCCGAATTGAATGCCGCACTGGCCGACGCCGGGGACACCGCGCTAAAGGGCGAAGTCTACGAAGGGCCGCATCGCGACGAGTTGCCGGTCGCCGAACCGGAACCCGACGAAGTGGTGGTACAGGAAGTCATCAAGGGGACAGCGCGATGAGCGGGATCATGGCGGGCAAGCGCGGATTGATCATGGGGCTGGCCAACGACCGCTCGCTGGCGTGGGGAATATCGCAACGGCTTGCCGCGCACGGCGCCGAGCTCGCCTTCACCTACCAAGGCGAGGCGATCGAGAAGCGGGTGCGGCCGCTCGCGGCGCAGGTTGGAAGCGACTTGCTGATCGACTGCGACGTCAGCGAAATGGCCGCACTCGACGCCGCGTTCGATGCCCTGAAACAGCGCTGGGACAGCCTTGATTTCGTCGTCCACGCGATCGGTTTTTCGGACAAGAATGAGCTTCGCTGCGGCTATGTCGACACCAGCCTCGACAACTTTTTGATGACGATGAACATCTCGGTCTACAGCTTCTGCGCGGTCGCCCAGCGCGCGCGAACGATGATGAAGCCGGGCGGAAGCCTGCTGACCTTGAGCTATTATGGCGCGGAGAAAGTCATCCCGCATTACAATGTCATGGGGGTCGCCAAGGCGGCGCTCGAGACCAGCGTTAAATATCTCGCCGCCGACCTCGGCCCCGAGGGCATCCGCGTCAACGCGATCAGCGCCGGCCCGATCAAGACGCTCGCCGCGAGCGGCATCGGCGACTTCCGCTATATCATGAAGTGGAACGAATATAACAGCCCGCTGCGCCGCAACGTGACGATCGAGGATGTCGGCGGCGCGGGGCTATATCTGTGCAGCGACCTGGCGAGCGGGGTGACCGGCGAGATCCATCATGTCGACGCGGGATATAACG
>JAJAYY010000041.1 GCA_026785965.1 Sphingomonas bacterium | reverse complement strand
GTGTCCGCACCGAGCATCTCGACCTGCGCATCGTGGACGATCTTGACGACCATCTGCCCCGGGGTGATCGAGCGGATGACGTCCTGGCCGACCGCCTGCTCGGTCGCGCGATCGACGAACTCGCGCGCCACGGGCAGCGCAACGTCGGCCTCGAGCAGAGCAACGCGCACTTCGCGCATCGCGGCGCGCACGTCGGCTTCCGACAGAGCGCCGCGACCGCGGAGCTTGTCGAACACACCGCCAAGGCGATCGCTCAGGCTTTCGAACATGCATTCACTCCAGCGGAGCGTGGCCAAAAACGCATGAAACGCCGGCGGGCGAAACCTCGCCGGCCAGCGTGCATCCGTGGACGCGCCCATTTATGTGTGTCGTTAGACGGAGGTGCCCCTACGCGGGAGGCGCTTCGCGGTCAAGGTTCAGAAAGCGGCGCCAGCGTTGAGCGCGCTTCGTTCGGCCTTGCTTGACCTTCTTCCCAAGACCGCATTTCGCCCCGGGAAGCGGCCGAAGCGGACGATCTGGTCGTGGTGGAGCTTGGCGAAGGCGAGCACGCTGGCGTTGCCGAGACTGGCGAATTCGATCAGCGCCCGGCGCTGGATGGCGAGGTCTTCGCTGTGCATCAGCGGCATGAGCAGGAATTGGCGCCGCTCGGGGCTGATGCCGGCGTCCCATCCGCGATCGAGCGCGAGCGTCGTCAATTCGAGCGCCAGCGGGTCGGCGGCGAAGGCGGTGGCGCTGCCGCGGTGGAGATTGCGCGAGAATTGGTCGAGCGCGATGATCGCGGCGAGGAGGTGGTCGGGGGTGTCGCGCCACGCCTTTGCCTGGGTCGCGAACAGATCATCGCGCAACGCACCGAAGCGCCGCGCGCATTCGGCGTCGATCGCGTCGCTCTTGGCGAACCAGCGCTCGGGCCCGACCACGTCGAACCAGAAAGCGAGCACCGCCGGGGCGGCGTCGGCGGGCGAGATGTGGACAGTCATGGTCCGCCTCCCTAAGTCCCGCGACGTGATGCGGCAATTCCACAAGATGCACGGGCTCGGCAACGACTTCGTGATCCTCGACGGACGCGTCGATCGGGTGGCGATGACCCCTGCCCTCGCGCGCGCCATCGCCGACCGCCGCACCGGCGTGGGCTGCGATCAATTGATCATCCTCGGCGCGAGCGACCAGGCGGCGTTGCGGATGGAAATCTGGAACGCCGACGGATCACCGGCCGAGGCGTGCGGCAATGCCTCGCGCTGCGTGGTCGCGCTGACCGGGGCGGCGACGATCGAAACCGATGGCGGGCTGCTCGAGGGCGCGAGCGACGGCGCCGAGGTCGAAGTCGCGATCGGCGAGCCGCGATTTGAGTGGGACGCGATCCCGCTCGCTTATGCGATGGACACCAGTGCGCTGCCGCTGGCGTGGGACGAACTGGCCGAGCCGTTTGCGGTCAATGTCGGCAATCCGCATGTGATCTTCTTCGTCGACGCGATCGACGAGCCGCGGCTGGCCGAGCTCGGGCCGCGGATCGAGCATGATGCCGCCTTCCCCGAGCGGATTAACGTCAACGTTGCGCGGGTCGAGGATGGCGTCGTGACGCTGCGCACATGGGAGCGCGGCGCCGGGCTGACGCTGGCGTGCGGGACCGGCGCGTGCGCAACCGCGGTGGCGGCAATCGCCAGCAAGCGCGCGACCTCGCCGGTGCGCGTCGAGATGAAGGGCGGCGCGCTGACGATTTCATGGGCGCCGGGCGAACCGGTGCGAATGCGCGGGCCGGCGAGCCATGTCTTCACCGGCGAGATCGATCTCGAGGCGTTCGCCTGATGGCCGCGACGACGATCACGCTCGGTTGCCGGCTCAATTTCGCCGAGAGCGAAATGATGCGCGGGTTGGCCGAAGACGGAACGATCATCGTCAATAGTTGCGCGGTGACCAATGAGGCGGTGCGCCAGACGCGGCAGGCGATCCGGCGGGCACGGCGCGCATCGCCCGAAGCGCGGATCGTCGTCACGGGATGCGCGGCGCAGCTCGACCCGAACGCGTTCGCGGCGATGCCCGAGGTCGACCTGGTGGTGGGCAATGCGGACAAGTATCGGGCCGAGTCATTCGCACTACGCCGTCACCCCGGCCTTGAGCCGGGGTCCGCCTTTCCCTCGGAAGCGGGCCAAGGCAGGCAGGCCCCGGGTCAAGCCCGGGGTGACCATGGTAGGAAAATCCTCGTCAGTGACATCATGACGTCACCTGCCCCGCCAGTCGCGGCGGGCTTCCTGTCGCGGGTGAGGTCGTTTGTCGCGATCCAGACCGGGTGCGACCATCGCTGCACTTTCTGCACCATCTGGCAGGCGCGCGGGCCAAGCCGGTCGCTGCCTTACGCGGCGGTCCGACTTGCCATCGAGCGCGAGCTTGCGGCGGGGGCGAAAGAGATCGTCCTGACCGGGGTCGACATCACTTCATACGCCTGCCCTGAGCCGGGCGGAAGGGAAGGTTCGCTCGGCGCGCTGTGTCGGCGCCTGCTGGGCGATTTGCCCGCCCTCCAGCGGCTGCGCTTGTCATCGCTCGACAGCATCGAGATTGATGATGCAC
>JAJAYY010000040.1 GCA_026785965.1 Sphingomonas bacterium | reverse complement strand
GAGTGCGCGTCCGCTTGAGCCGCTCGATGCGGTTGACCATGTCGCTGATCGACGGCGGCGGCGCATCGGGGGTCGCCGCGCTGATCGGCGCTGGCTCAGGCTCAGGCTCAGGCTCAGGCTCAGGCTCAGGTTCCGGCTCTGGTTCGGCAATTGGCGCCGCGACGCTGACCAGCGCCCGGACCTCGGGGTCGGCATCGGCGAGCAGCTCGGCGGCTTCCTCGGCGCTCATGCTCAGGCCGGCGAACAGCGGCGCGGCGATGCGCAGCGGTTGCGCGGCGAGGATCCGCATCAAGGGCGCGATCAGGCGGCGCCCGGCGATCCCGCGGACGGTCGCGGCGCGGACCTGTTCCTCGATCGCGAAGCCTTCGCGCTGCACCAGGTCGAGCGCCTCGTCGACTGCTTCGCCACGCTCGCCGTCGGCCAGTCGCGACAGCAGGTCGACCAGCTGGCGCCAGCGCACCGCCCGGTCGCGTGCATCGGCGACCGGGGCGTTGAGCAACGTGTGGAGGCGGTCGTCAAAACGCAATCAGGGCCTTCCCATCGAACAGACTGCCCCAATTGTGGTCTCGCGCGCGCCGTGCACAGGGGCGGGCTGTTAACCGTCCCGCGCTGGCACAGCCGCGACAATTGCCAAAGAAAGGGGCGCCGACTTTCGTCGGCACCCCCGAATTTGTCGCGCGATCCCTGTTGGTTACGGGCGTGCAGCGAGGTAAGCGAGCCAGTAACGCGCAATCTCCGCCCGCGATCCAGTGACGAGGTCGAGCGCGGCCTTGGCGCCGGGTTTATCGCCGCTCGCCGCGAGCGCCATTCCGAGCCGAAGATTGGCGAGTTCGGCATCGACCCCGGTCTTGGCTTGCGCGGCGCGGAACATGGTCGCCGCCTGGGCATAATCGCCATAGCCGAAATAGGCCTCGCCAAGCGCCATCAGCGGCTTGACGGCGGTCCCCGCTTGCGCGGTCTTGGCCTGGCCGCCGAGCGCGGCACGGTCGCCCGCCGCCTTGGTCGTCGCTTCGGCATAAAGCGGCTTGAACACCGCCGAGTTGCGATCGATCGCATTGGCGGCAAAGCCTTCCTCGAGCATCGCTTTGGCTTCACCGGCGAACCCCTTGGCCAGCGCGACCTGGGCATAACGGCCATAATCGGCTTCGCCGGCCAGCGCGCGGTTGATCCGGGCGAGGCGGTACATGTCGATCAGCCCGGCATTGTCGAGCCCCGACAGCGCGGCGTGGATGCGGATCGCGTCGCGCCAGTTCTGGGCGCTCGGATAGGCCGCGATCCAGTCGCGCGCGAGCCCGAAGGCAAGCGGGCTCTTGGCGTCATAAGCGGCCGATACCGAGCGCTTGTACCAATTCTGGTCGGCCTTGCGCCCCGCCGCACTCTCCAGCGCGATCGCCTTTTTATAGAGCGGTAGCGCGTCGGCGACGCGGTTCTGCTTGACCCGCGTTTCGGCCAGCATCACCACCGCGCTGGCCGCGGTCGGGGCAATCTGCAGCGCGCGCTCAAAGGTCGCGGCGGCGTCGCTATAGGCGCGCGCATTAAATTGCATGCGGCCCAGATTTTCATACAGCATGGCGATGCGGGTCGACGGCACCACGCCCGAGCCAAGCTGCGCCTCGATCGCCGCCGACAGCCCCTTGAGGTCGCCGCGGTCGACCGCCGCTTGCTGCTGCATCAACCCGATGAAGCATTTGTCGTCCGGGGTCTTGGCGAGCGCCTGCGCCGCGGCGACGCGCGCCGGGATGTTGGCGGCGTCCTTGGCGATGACTGCGATCTGCAGGTCGACCAGCGCCTTGCGCGCTTCCTTGCTGACATTTGCGTGGCACAAGGGCGCCGCGCCGACCGTCGCCGGGGCGACCGGGGCATAAGAGGCCGGCGGCGTCGCATATTGCGCGAGCGCCGGGGCCGAAACCGCGCCTGCGCCCAGCGTCAGTGCGGTAAGCGAAATGATCGAACGCATGAAATTCTCCTGATCGACGGCGCTTGGCCTTGCTTGTCCGAATAGAGGTGCTGGCGCGCTTTAACCGTCTCGCGCGCCGTGTGAAAGCCGCTTTGGCAATCGCCCGCTGAACGCCGTTTGAACCAGCTTGCGACAGGCTTTGACCGGCGCCGCCCCAGTCGCTAGCGCAAGCGCCAATGCTGATCCTCCTGTCGCCCGCCAAGACGCTCGATTTCGAAACCCCGTTTGCCGAGACGCCAAGCGCGCCGCGGTTCGCGGCCGAGGCGCAGCGCATCGCGCACGCCGCGGCCCGGCTCGGGCCCGCCAGATTATCCGAATTGATGCATATTTCGGACAAGCTCGCGGCGCTCAACCACGCCCGCTTCAAACAGTTCGCCACCGCCGAAGCGCGCCCCGCGATCCGCGCCTTCGCGGGCGACGTCTATCGCGGCTTCGACGCCGCCAGCGCTGATCCTGAAACGCTCGCTTTCGCCCAGGATCACTTGCGCATCCTGTCGGGGTTGTACGGCCTGCTGCGCCCGCTCGACGCGATTCGCCCTTACCGGCTCGAAATGGGCACCCGCTGGTCGCCATCGGGTGACAAATTGGTCGCGCATTGGGGCGCCAAGGTCGCCAAGGCGCTCGCCGCGGAGTTGAAGTCCGAAGGCTCGGGGCTGGTCGTCAATCTCGCCAGCAACGAATATTATGCCGTGCTGGCGCGGCAATTGCCCAAGCCGGTGCGGGTCATCGCGCCCGACTTCCGCGTCGCCACTGCGACGGGGCTGCAGTTCCAAAGCTTCACCGCCAAGGTCGCGCGCGGGGCAATGGCGCGCTGGTTGTGCGACGAGCGCATCGCCGAGCCCGCGGCGTTCGCTTCGTTCGACCGCGACGGCTGGCGCTTCGACCCCGCCGGCTCGACCCCCGACAGGCCGCGCTTCGTCCGCCAATAGCGTTCCCGCGCCTACGCGAGCGCGCTCGCGCGGGGTGGCGCTGCGGCGCGGCATCGGCTAGCACTCGGGCCGGGGCCGCATCCTTGCGAATCCCCGTGTTTTTCCGTTTCATCGAACGACAGGATTGACCTTGGCGACCTTGCCTCCGGCCGACAGCATTCACGGCGATATCGCCCCCATCTCGATCGTCGAGGAGATGAAGACCAGCTACCTCGATTATGCGATGTCGGTGATCGTGGCGCGTGCGCTGCCCGACGTTCGCGACGGGTTGAAGCCGGTCCACCGCCGCATCCTGTACGCCTGCCAGGAAGCCGGCTATGTCGCCGGGCGGCCGTACCGCAAATCGAGCCGCATCGTCGGCGACGTGATGGGCAAATATCACCCCCATGGCGATACTGCGATCTACGACGCGCTCGCCCGCATGACCCAGGATTGGTCGATGCGCGTGCCGTTGATCGACGGCCAGGGCAATTTCGGCTCGATGGACCCCGATCCCCCCGCCGCGATGCGCTACACCGAAGCGCGGCTCGCCAAGGTCGCCAACTTCCTGCTCGGCGACATCGACAAGGATACGGTCGACTTCACCCCCAATTATGACGCGTCCGAGCGCGAGCCGCAGGTGCTCCCCGCGCGCTTCCCCAATTTGCTGATCAACGGCGCGGGCGGAATCGCGGTCGGCATGGCGACCAACATCCCGCCGCACAATCTCGGCGAAGTCCTCGCCGCGTGCCACGCGTACATCGCCGACCCGGCGATCACCTCGGAGGGGCTGATGCACTATGTCCTCGGCCCCGACTTCCCGACCGCGCCGATCATCCTCGGCACCGCCGGGATTCGCTCGGCCTACACCACCGGGCGCGGGTCGATCATGATGCGCAGCCGCGCCCACGTCGAGGAAGGCCGCGGCGACCGCCGCTCGATCATCCTCACCGCCATCCCCTACCAGGTCGGCAAGAACGGGCTGGTCGAAAAG
>JAJAYY010000039.1 GCA_026785965.1 Sphingomonas bacterium | reverse complement strand
GCTACCAGCGCCGGATCGGCACGGTCGTCGGCGATCACCATCAGCTCGGATGGGCCGGCGGGTAGGTCGATTCCGGGACCGCGCGGATAGGATGCGACGAGCGCCTTGGCGGCCGCGACCCAGGCATTGCCCGGCCCGCAAATGCGATCGACCGGGGCGATGTCGCCAGCGCCGAACGCCAGCGCGGCGATCGCCTGGGCTCCACCGACGGTCCAGATCGCGTTGATCCCGCACAGCTCGGCGGCCAGCGCGATCGCCGGATCGAGCCCGCCACCCGGGCGCGGCGGCGTGACCACGGTCAGCCGTTCGACCCCCGCGACCCGCGCCGGGATGGCGAGCATCATCAGCGTCGAGAACAACGGCGCGACGCCGCCCGGAACGTAAAGTCCGGCGCTGCCCAGCGCGCGCCATTGCTTGGCAACGCGCAGCCCCGGCATGGTCTCGATCTCGATGTCGCGCGGACGAACCGCACGGTGGAACGCCTCGATGTTGGTCCTCGCCAGCGCCATCGCCGCTTGCGCCTCCGCCGGAAGGACAAGGCGGGCCTGCGCTGCAAACGGAGCGACAGTCACCAGTTCGGGATCGGCGCGGTCGATCCGCCGCGCCTGTGCGACCAGGCCGTCCCATCCCCGCATACGAACATCGTCGACAATCCCGCGCACCGCCTCGACCAGGCCCGCATCGTCGCGTCCGCTGGGCCGCGCGAGTGCGGCCGGATCATTTGCCTCAAAGCGCTCGATCACACCATCATCTTTTCGATCGGCATGACCAGGATCGCCGAGGCGCCCGCTGCCTTGAGCCGCTCCAGCGTCTCCCAGAAGACCGATTCCTGGCACACCGCCTGGACCGCCACATGCCCCGGCCTGCCGATCAGCGGGACCACCGTCGGGGCTTCGGCCCCGGGGAGAATCTCGGTGATCGCGGCGAGTGCGCTCTCGGGTGCGTTGAGGACGATATATTTGCTTTCGGCGGTCGCGGTGACGCCCTCGATCCGGGTCAGCAGCGCGTGCGCTTTCTCGGCATGCGCGGCGTCGATCGGCTTGAGCGTGCGCACCAGCACGGCTTCGCTGTCGAACACGTCATCGACCACCGCCAGGCCATTGGCTTCAAGCGTTGCGCCAGTCGAGACAAGATCACAGATGAAGCGCGCAATTCCGAGCCGCGGCGCAAGCTCGACCGCGCCGCGCATGGTCACAATGTCCGCCTCGATCCCGCGCTGCTCGAGGAAGCGGGCGAGCATGCGCGGATAGCTGGTCGCGATGCGCTGCCCGTTGAGCATCGATGGCGAGAAGAAATTGAGGCTCTCGGGCGCAGCGATCTTGAGCGAGCAGCGCCCGAAGCCGAGCCGCGCGACTTGCTCGAACCGCGGCGCATTGAGCCCAAGCGCATATTCTTCGAGCACATTTTGTCCGACGATGCCGAGCTCGCACACCCCATCGGCGACAAACGTCGGAATATCGTCATCGCGCACGAACATCAGGTCGAGCGGAAAATTTTCGGCGCGCGCCGTGAGGTGGTTTTTGCCCGCCTCGCTCAACTTCAATCCGGCGTCCCTGAGCAATTGCTTGCTCTGGTCGCTGAGCCGGCCCGACTTCTGGATCGCGATGTGCAGCCGGTTGCGGTCGGGGCTCACGATGCGGCGCCCGGCAAGCGATTGAGCAGCACGCGATAGCCGCCATATTCTTCCTGACGCAGAAAACGCGCGACGCGGACGATGGTCGTGGTGCTGACCCCGGTCGCGGCGTGGATCTCGCGATAGGTGAGGTCGCCCGCGTCGAGCAATCGCGCGACATGCCAGCGCTCGGCGATGGTGCGGATTTCAGCCGGGGTGCAGAGGTCGGCAAGCAACGCTCGCGCCTCGTCTGGCGAGCGCAGCAGCAGCAGCGCCGCAGCGAGATCGTCGGCCAGCTCGGCCGAAGTCGGGGGGGTCATGAACAGCAAACCTCGTTACATCATGATAGAACGATGAAACAGGCTGCTAGAGGATCAACGCTGCGATCACAAGCCCTCAATTGGCCGCTGAGGTTCGTCCGGCCCGGTTTTCGTGACTGCCGAATATGGTACCAGAGTAAGGTTGACCCTGCGGGCGGCGGCGCTATATCGCCGGGCACACCAAGAGCGGATCGGTAGCTCAGTTGGTAGAGCGTTCGACTCTTAATCGAATGGTCCTCGGTTCGAGCCCGAGCCGATCCACCATTTTCCTCACGCCCACCCGCCAGACTTTCGAAAAAGCGTAGCTGGTTCGGCGCGCGCTTCAGCTCAGCGTCGAGCGGGTGCGCTGCTGGCGTTCGAGGCTCATCAGCACGCCGAGGCACAGCATCACGGTCATCACCGCCGAGCCGCCGAAACTCACCAACGGCAAGGGAATCCCGACCACCGGGGCGAGCCCCATGACCATCATCAGATTGACCGAGAAATAGAAGAAGATGGTCATCGACAGGCCCGCTGCGGCAAGCTGACCGAAGCGGGTCGGGGCCTTGCGGCTGACGTTCATTCCCCACCGCACGACCATCAGGAAGGCGACGATCAGGATCGCGCCGCCGACCAGCCCCCATTCCTCGACCATCGTCGCAAAGACGAAATCGGTGTGGCCTTCGGGGAGGTAATCGAGGTGGCTCTGGCTGCCATTGAGATAACCTTTGCCCCAGAAACCGCCCGATCCGATCGCGATCTTCGACTGGCTGATGTGATAGCCGGCGCCGAGCGGATCGCTTTCGGGGTCCATGAAGATCAGCACACGCTTGCGCTGATAGTCGTGCATGGTCGCGAACAAGATCGGCCCGGCGACCGCTGCGGCGCCCGCGGCGGAGAGAAAATACCACATCGGCAGGCCGGCGATGAACATCACTGTCACCCCGCTCAGGAGCACCATCAGCGCGGTGCCAAGATCGGGCTGGACGATGATCAATGCGGCAGGGACCAGCACCAGCGTCGCGGCCCGCCCCCGCCCGCCCCCCCCGCGCGCGGCGGCGGGCGGGGGGCGGGCGGGGAAAAGCGCCCGCCCCCGCCCCCACGCG
>JAJAYY010000038.1 GCA_026785965.1 Sphingomonas bacterium | reverse complement strand
GTGTCTTTTTTTGGTTGTTTTTGTATCTTCATGTGGTGCGCGCCCCCTGGCCCCCCCCCCGGCCCCCCCCCCCCCCCCCCCCCCCCCCCCCCCCCCCCCCCGACCGCTCTCAGCGGCCCGCGCATCGAAGCGATCGTCGGTTACGACTCGGTCAAGGTGCTCGGCGAAAGCGACGAAGGCATGCTTTATGGCCTTGGCGCGGGCTATGACGTCGCGCTGTCGCCGGGCATTGCAATCGGCGCCGATATTGAAGCGTCGAAGAGCACGCTCAAGGAAGGCAATGACCTCGCCGAAGTCCGCGCCGGCCGCGATCTTTACGCCGGTGGCCGCCTGACCTTCGGGATCAGCGATCGCGCCAACGTCTACGTCAAGGGCGGCTACACCAATGCGCGCTTCAAATATGACGGCACGATTGGCAACGGAGCCGAGAATTTCGAGGGCTATCGAGTCGGCGCGGGCGCGCAGTTCGCGGTCACCAACAAGGCCTATGTCGGTGGCGAATTCCGCCACTCGCGCTATGACGACGAGCTCAAGCGCAACCAGGTCGCGCTGACGCTCGGCACGCGCTTCTAGGCGTTTTCGGCCATCAGCAAGGGCGTCCGGGCAACCGGGCGCCCTTTTTTGCAGCGTCAGCGGCCCGCAGCGTTCCTCACCGAGGCGCGATAAGCGGCATCGATCAACGCCAGCCGTGACGCGGTCGCGGTCAGCCGGTCCAGCTTCGACGCACCGCAGGTTGGAGTTCGCCCGAACAACGCCTCGGCGGCGGCTCGTTCGGCCTGGTCGCCCGGCTTGGTCGCGAGCAGGGCAGCAACCATCTGCGGGGCAAGCTGGACTTGGCACCGACTGATCAAGGCGAGCGAAGTTCCCTCGCCCTCGCTTTGGCCATACACCGCAGACGCGGCACCATCGCCAGTTTAATCCTTTTCTCCGCGTCAAAGCCAGAAATGCGGCCCCGCATGATCAGACCGCGGACATGTGATGCGAAATCAGCTATAAGACGGGCTTCCGTTGGGGGAGGCCATCATGGCGACCGAGGACAAGGGCTATTTCGCGCGCCGCGCGGCCGAAGAGGCCGAGCTTGCAGCGCAGGCGGCGGACCCCAGTGCCGCGGCGGCGCACCGCTTGCTCCAGCGCAATTATACCGAGCGCGCCTCAGTCGGCGAACGCGAGATGCCCCACGCCGACCCAATCGGCTAGTCTGCGAGCAAGGATTTGAGCGAGGCACGCGCGCGTTCGACCGGCAGCGCGGCGGCGGCGGCGCGCGCCGCTCTGAGCCGGGGATAGGCCGAGGCTTCCTCGTCGGCGAGCACGGCAGCAAAATCGCCGCTGCGGATTTCGGCTAGCATCCGGCGCATTTCGGCGCGCACGCGGTCGTCGACGATGCGCTTGCCGCCGGTCACCGCGCCGAGTTCGGCGGTATTGCTGATCGCCTCGCGCATCGCCGCTATGCCGCGCGCCTCGATCAGCTCGGCGAGCAATTTCAATTCGCCGACGCATTCCATATAAGCGACTTCCTCGCTCACGCCGGCCTCGACCAGCGTGTCGAACCCGGCGATCAGGATCTCGGGCACCGCGCCCCACACCACCGCGGCTTCGTTGAACAGATCGGCTTCGCATTCCTCGGCGAAGCTCGTCGGCAGCAACCCGGCGCGGCCGCAGCCGAGCGCGCGGCCATAAGCCAGCGCCAGCGCCTCGGCCGATCCGCTGACATCCTGCGCCACGGCGTAAAGCGCGGGCATGCCGCGGCCCGCCTCATAGAGCGAGCGCAGCGCGGTTCCGGGGCCCTTGGGGGCGACCATGATCACGTCGAGATCGGCGCGCGGCGCGACGAAGCCGAAGCGGATCGCAAGGCCGTGGCTGAAGCCGAGCGTGGCGCCGTGGCGAAGATGCGGCGCGATCGTTCGATAGAGCGCGGCCATCGTTTCATCGGGGACGAGCAGCATGACTAGGTCAGCGGTGGCCGCGGCATGTTCGATCGAACTCGCCTGGACTGCGTCGTTAGCGGCGTGTTGCGCAGTCGGCGAGCCGGGCCGAAGCCCGACCACGACGTCGATCCCGCTGTCGCGCAGGTTGAGCGCCTGGGCGCGCCCCTGATTGCCGTAACCGAGGATCGCGACCCGCCGACCGGCGAGCGGGGCAGGGTCGATCTCGGCGTCGCGCAGGATCTTCATCGCGTCTGGCTAGCGGGTTGCGCCGAACAGCGCCAGCGCGTCGGCGGGGTCGTCGAGCGCGACGGTAAGCCGCGGCCAGTCGGCCGGGGGTTGGTGCGCGAACCAGGTATACTGGCGCTTGGCATAGCGCCGGGTCGCGACCTGGCCGGCGCTGATGGCGTGGGCCAGGTCGGTGTCGCCGCACAGGTGCGCGCCGAGTTCGGCGACTCCGATCGCGCGCATCACCGGGAGCGCGGGGTCGAGCTGGCGGGCGAGCAGGGTTTCGACTTCGGCCAGCGCTCCTTCGTCGATCATCGTCGCAAAGCGCCGATCGCAGCGCGCGATCAGCCACTCGCGCGGGGGAAGCAGGATCACGGGGCGCAGGTCGATCGCCGCGCCGATCCCGCCGCTGCGCTGCTCCTGATACTCGGCGAGCGGGATGCCGGTCGAGCGAACCACCTCCAGCGCGCGGGCGATGCGGGTGGTGTCGCCGGGGTTGAGCCGCGCCGCCGCGCATGGGTCGAGCGGGGTCAGCACGGCGAAATTTTCGGCTACCCCGGCGGCGCGGACCTCGGCGCGGATGCGCGGATCGATCGGCGGCACCGGGGCGATGCCGTCGAGCAGGGTGCGCAGATAAAGCCCGGTCCCGCCGACCAGGATCGGCAGACGGTTGGCGGCGTGGAGGCGGTCGATCTCGGCCTTCGCCAATCCGGCCCAGTCGGCGGCCGAGCAAGGATCGGCGCCATCGCGCACGCCATAGAGCAGATGCTCGGCGCGGGCGCGTTCGGCGGGTGAGGGAGCGGCCGAGAGGATCGGCAGGTCGCGATAAAGCTGCGCGCTGTCGGCATTGATCACCGCCCCGCCGGTCGCCTCGGCCAGCGCCAGCGCAAGCGCCGACTTGCCGCTTGCGGTCGGACCGGCGATGAGGGCGAGAGGAGGAAGCGGCTTGACCATCGCTACGCTGATAGCAGCCGACCGGCTCGACGAAAGACTGTTGCACGCGGCGCTCGGGCGCGTCGACGGAATGCGGCTCGGGCGCTGGATCGATCAGGGCAGCGCTGCCGACCTGGTCGGCGATTTGTCGCGCGCGGCGTTGCGCACCGCGTTTGAGGGTTGGGAAGGGGTCGACATCATCGTCCACCCGCCCGGCCCGCGCGAGAAAAGCTTGCTCGTCGCTGACATGGATTCGACCATGATCGGGCAGGAATGCATCGATGAACTGGCCGCTTATGCCGGGATCAAGCCGCACGTCGCGGCAATCACCGAACGCGCAATGCGCGGCGAGCTCGACTTCGCCGATGCACTGCGCGAGCGGGTCGCGCTGCTCGCCGGGCTCGACGAGGGCGTGATCACAACCTGCCTCGCCGAGCGGGTGTGCCCCAATCCCGGGGCGCGGACGCTGGTGCGGACGATGCGGCGCCGTGGCGCAATGACCCTGCTCGTTTCGGGCGGCTTCACCGCCTTTGCCGGGCCGGTCGCGCAACAGATTGGGTTCGAGCGGTTCGAGGCCAATGTCCTCGCGACCAGCGCGGGCAAGCTCGATGGCACGGTCGAGGGGCGAATCGTCGACGCGGCTTACAAAAAGGCGGCGCTCGAAACGACCCGCGCCGAGCTTGGCCTGAGCGCCGACGCGGTGATGGCAATCGGTGACGGCGCCAATGACTTGCCGATGGTCAAGGCGGCAGGACTCGGCATTGCCTATCGCGCCAAGCCGGTGCTGGTCGAGGCTGCGGATGCCCGGCTCGACCACCACGGGCTCGACGCCTTGCTGTGGGCGCAGGGTATTGCCCGCGCGGAGTGGGTGACCGACTAGCGCGCAGCGACCGCGAAGCAGGCCTGGCCGCCGAGTCGGGCGCACGCCGCGGTCGCTGCCGCGCGGCTCCCGAAGGGTCCGACCTGGAGCCGCACGACCTTGCCTGCCGGGACGTAATAAGGCTGGCGCCCGGCAAGCCTTCCCGACAGTCGCGCGAACAAGGCTTCGGCCGCGCCGCGCTGCCCGAACGCGCCAAGCTGGATTCGCCAATCGCCCGACGCGGCGACCGGGGTAAGGGCCTTGGCGGCTGGGGCGGACTTGGGAGGGAGCGCAGCCTTGGTCGCTACCGGCGCCGCAAAGGTTGGAGTCGCGGCCATCGTCTTGGCCAGCGCGACGCCCTTCTGGCGTTGCTCGAGTGGCATCGCGTCGTCGAGATCGGCGAGAGTCGCGCGCGCTGGGGCGAGGCCCTGCGCAGCAGCGCGGCTGACGAAGGCATAAGCGGTCACCGCGTCGGCTTCGACGCCGTCGCCATTGTAGAGCGCGGTGCCATAAAGCAGCATCGCGCGCGGCTCGCCCGCTTCGGCGGCTTTCTTGAGCCAGCGCAGCGCGGCGATCTGGTTGCCGTTCTGGAACAACAATATGCCAAGCGTGGTCGCGGCATCGAGGTGGCCTTTGCGCGCGGCCTGCTCGAACAGCCGCTGGGCTTCGGCGAGGTCGATCGGCACGCCTTTGCCGAGCCGGTAAGCCTGGCCAAGGTTGAAGGCGGCGTCGGCGTCGCCCTTGATGGCGAGCGGGCGCCACACTGCGACCGCGGCGGAATGATCGCCTTTTTGCCACGCCTCGATTCCGCTGCGCACGCCGAATGCATGCGCCGGCGACGCGAGGATCATCGCCGCCGCCAACGCCACGCCGCGCATCGTGGTCAATTTCATGATCCGACCCAACTTGTTCAACCCTTCGGCCTACAGCCTAGCCAGACTGAAGCTGTGGCAACAGGGTCGGGGGCGAATTAACCAATATTTAGGTCCTTTGCTGTCACTTGGGTTCAAATCAGCGTCATATGGCGAGGGGAATAGAATGCGCGTTCTGGCTATGGCATCGCAGAAGGGCGGGTCGGGAAAAACGACCTTGTCCGGTCACCTTGCGGTGCAAGCGCAGTTGGCGGGCGCCGGTCCCGTCTGCCTGATCGACATCGATCCGCAAGGCTCGTTGGCCGACTGGTGGAATGAACGGCACGACGACATGCCCGCGTTCGCGCAGACCACGGTCGCGCGGCTCGCTTCGGATCTTGAAGTGCTTCGTCAGCAAGGCTTCCGCCTGGCGGTGATCGACACCCCGCCGGCAATTACCATGGCAATCCAGTCGGTCATCGCGGTGGCCGAACTGATCGTTATCCCAACTCGCCCGTCGCCTCACGACCTTCGCGCCGTCGGCGCCACGGTCGATCTGTGCGACCGCGCCGGCAAGCCGTTGTTGTTCGTGGTCAACGGCGCGACGCCGAAGGCCAAGATCACCTATGAAGCCGCGGTTGCTTTGTCGCAGCACGGCACCGTCGCCCCGGTCACGCTCCACCACCGCACCGATTTCGCCGCCTCGATGATCGACGGCCGGACGGTGATGGAGGTCGACCCCAACGGCCGCTCGGCGCGCGAAGTGACCGAGCTGTGGGACTATATTTCAGACCGGCTGGAAAAGAATTTCCGCCGTACCGTGTTCGCGGCGCCCGGCGCCGCTGCGCCCATCACGCCGCGTCCTGTCGGGGGCTTCGGCCGCCGCGTCGCTGGCCAGTAAGGAGTGGTCGCGATGGGTGAACCCAAGGCATTTGCCTCGCTTTCCTCGGGGCTGCTCGCCCGCAAAGGCGCCGCGCGCCCGGCGATGCGCCCGCAAGGCTTCGGCCAGAGCGGATCGGGGCTTGAAGATCTCGGCTGGAACGACATGGGCTTTGAACCGCCCAAACCGGCGATCGCGCCGGTCCGCGACGCGGACCATGACGCGTTCGGCGACGAATTGCCCGAACCGTCGCTGCGCAATCCGCTCGCCGCGCTGACCCCGGTCGCGTCGCCGGTGCCTGCCCAGCAGGCCGAAATCGCCGCCCGCTTCGGCGGCTATACCGACGAGCCCGGCGACGCTGAAGATTATGCCGCTACCGCCGAGCGCTACGACCCGGCGGCCG
>JAJAYY010000037.1 GCA_026785965.1 Sphingomonas bacterium | reverse complement strand
GCATTGCCGCGAGTGCGCGCACCCCGGGGCTGGCGGCGGGATCGGCGGCGGCGGCGGACAGATGCTTGAGCGCGGGCAGGTGGCGCCGGACCTGCGCCTCGATCCAGCGCTCGAGCCGGGTGCGGAGCCGCGCGCGGCGTTGCGCCGACAGCCGGTCGAGCGCGCGCGCGGTGCGCACCGCGGGTTCAAGCAAGGCGCGGCCTTGCGCCAGACGGGCGAGGACATGGCCGTCCCACACGATCGCCAGCGCGCCGCTGTCTTCGCTGGTGAGTCTGAAATCGCCATCGGGCGCCTCGCACAACGCCGCCGCGCGGCGGTCGAGCTCGTCGCCGAGGCGGCGCTCGGCGGCGGCGAGCAGCAACCGCTTGTCGGCTAGCCGCGCGGTCGGATCGACGGTAAATTCGAACCCGGCCAAGTGGCCGATCGGTTCGGGCCCGACACTCACTTCGCCATCGGCGGCGACGGTCACGGGCAGGGCATCGGCGCCGCGCGCGCCAATATCGCGCACCAGCACGGCGGTGCGACGATCGACGAAGCGCTGGGTCAGGCGTTCGTGCAGCGCATCGCTCAGCCGGCCCTCGACGGCGCGGGTGCGCTCGGCCCATTTGGCGGGATCGGCGAGCCAATCGGGGCGCTGCGCGATATAGGCCCAACTGCGGACCCCGGCGAGACGATCGGCGAGCGCTTCGATGTCGCCGGCGACATTGTCGAGCCGGGTCACTTCGGCGGCGAACCATTCGTGCGGAATGTGGCCGCCCTCGCCGACGTAGCTGAACAAGCGGCGGACCATCCGCGCATGGTGCATCGGCCCGATCTTGCGGAAGTCGGGCAGCCCGCACACCGCCCACAATTTGCGCGCGCGCTTTTCGTGCAGCGCGGCGATGGCCGGATCCTCGGCCAGCAATTTGAGCACCGCAAGGTCGATCGCCAGCGGCGCCGGGCGCAGCAACGGATCGTCGGGGCGGGTTTCAAGGCTGTGGATGAGGTCGGTGGTGGTAGCGAAATCGAGGTCGGCGCTGCGCCAGTAAAGATAGTCGAGCGGGCGGAAGCGATGCTCCTCGATTGCCTCAATCTCTTCCTCGCTGAACTCGGGCGCCGAATCGCCGCCCAACGCCAGCGTGCCGAAGCTGCCGTCTTTCTGGTGGCGCCCGGCGCGGCCCGCGATCTGCGCCATCTCGCTGATCGTCAGGCGGCGATCGCGACGGCCATCGAACTTGTCGAGCCCGGCGAAGGCGACATGGGTCACGTCCATGTTGAGCCCCATGCCGATGGCGTCGGTGGCGACCAGATAGTCGACCTCGCCGCGCTGGAACATCGCCACCTGGGCGTTGCGCGTGGCCGGACTGAGCGAGCCCATCACCACCGCCGCACCGCCCTTGAAGCGGCGCCGCATCGCGGCCCGCGCGTAGACTTGCGCGGCCGAAAACGCGACGAGCGCCGAGCGCGGCGGGCGGCGCGACAGCTTGGCCGCGCCGGCATAGCGCAGCGTCGAGAAACGCGGCCGGCTGACGATCTCGGCTTCGGGGAGCAGCTGCCGGACGAGCGGCCTCAGCGTCGCCGAGCCGAGGATCAGCGTCTCCTCACGGCCGCGCGCGCGCAGCATGCGGTCGGTGAAGACGTGGCCGCGCTCGGGATCGATCCCCAGTTGCGCCTCGTCGATCGCGGCGAAGGCGAAGTCGCGCGGGAGCAGCCCCTCGTGCGGCCGGTCGTCGCGGCCGGTCACCACCGGCATCGATTCGGCGGTGGTCAGGACATAGCGGGCGCCGCGCGGGACGATGCGCTCCTCGCCGGTGATCAGCGCCACCTGCGACGCGCCCTTGATTGTGACGACGCGGTCGTAAACCTCGCGCGCCAGGAGCCGCAGCGGGAAGCCGATCACCCCCGACGAGTGGGCGCACATCCGCTCGATCGCCAAGTGGGTCTTGCCGGTGTTGGTGGGGCCAAGAATGGCCCGGACGATGCCGTCGCTGCGCGGTGACATACCGCCAATGTGGCAGCCGCGCCGCGAAGTGCAAGCGACGATCGGCGGAAACCGCATCTTAACCATGTTGGGCGGAGAGAGGAGGCAGAGGAAGGATCGAATTTGTACCAGTGGCGCGAGATCGAGGCGGGCGGAGCGGGCGTGGCAGTGATGCCGCGCGGCTTCTCGCCGTCACTTGCCGCGCCCAGACCGTGGTCGCTGGTGGTCGATCTGGCCGACGATCTGTTCAGCGCCCGCTGGTGGCAGGGGGCGGCGACTTTGGCCTTGCTGTGCGGCACGGCGGGGATGCTTGCCCCGCGCGCCGAACCGCTGGTCGCGGCGCCGGCCGGCCAGCCGAGCGCGGCCGCGGCGCGCGAATATCGCGATATTGGCATTACCTCGCTCGACGCAGGATCGCGCAGCGGACCGCGGCTGGTCGCCAACCAGCAGGTCGAACCGTTGCTGGTCGCGCCCGAGCGCGCTCAGGTCGAGCTTGGCGTGCGGATTGGCGCGGGCGACCGCATCGACCATTTATTGATTCGCTCGGGCGCGCTGCCGCTCGACGCGGTGCGGGTGGCTGGGCTGGTCCACCGCGCCGCGCCGCGCGGGATCGACCCCGGCACCGCGATTGCGATCCGTCTTGGCGGGCGCGAACCCGGCGGGCTGCGCAGCATCGAACGCGTTGCGCTTCGCGCCGGGCTTGATGTCGGACTGGTGATCGTGCGCGGCGCACAAGGGCTCGTCGCCTCCGCGACCCATATCGCGATCGACGAACGGCCGCGGCGGATCCGCGGACGGGTCGGCGACGGGCTGTACTGGTCGCTGCGCGGCTCGGGCGTGACACCCCAGGCGGCGGCGGATTATCTCAAAGCGCTCGCCACCAAGCTCGACGTCGGCGCCGATCTTGGGCCCGACGATCGCTTCGACCTGGTCATCGCCCATCGCCGCGCCGCGACCGGCGAGGAGCAAGGCGGGCCGTTGCTCTACGCCGGGATCGACCGCGTCGGCGGCGGGGCGATCCAGATGCTCAAATGGACGCTCGGCGGGCGCACCGCCTGGTTCGACGCGGCCAGCCTGTCGCAAATCTCGTCGACCGCGCTGGCATGGCCGGTGAGCGGGCCGATCACCTCGGGCTTCGGGATGCGCTATCACCCGATCCTGCACTTCGCGCGAATGCACAAGGGGATCGATTTCGGGGTCCGCTGGGGCAGCCCGATCGTCGCTTCGGCCGACGGCGTGGTCAGCCGCGCCGGCTGGGCCGGGGGCTATGGCCGCCAGGTCCGCCTGGCGCACGCCGCCGGGATCGCGACAAGCTATTCGCACATGAGCCGGATGGTGGTCGAACCGGGCACGATCGTCCGCCAGGGCCAGTTGATCGGCTATGTCGGGACCAGCGGCCTGTCGACCGGCGCCCATCTCCATTACGAAACCTATCGCGGCGGCGTCGCGGTCAACCCGCGCAGCGTGCGGTTTACGGGCGCGGCCGCAGTCGACCCGGCCGAGGCGGCGCGATTCAAGGCGCGGTTGGCACAGTTGCTGGCAACGGGGCGGAGCTGAGGCGCTGCTGGATGTGGTCTGGCGGAGTCCGCTTTCGACCCATTGCGGTAGTTAGCAGCAAGTGGCAGCATGGTGGGATGACGGATTTTCCTGCATGGAGTGG
>JAJAYY010000036.1 GCA_026785965.1 Sphingomonas bacterium | reverse complement strand
TGGGTCGGGTTGACCTTGCCCGGCATGATCGAGCTGCCGGGCTCATTTTCGGGCAGCTTCAATTCGCCCAGCCCGCAACGCGGCCCCGAGCCGAGCAAGCGGATGTCGTTGGCGATCTTGGTCAGCGACACGGCGATCGTGTTGAGCGTGCCCGATAGCTCGACCAGCGTATCGTGCGCGGCGAGCTCGGCAAATTTGTTGGGCGCCGAGGTGAACGGCAATTGGGTAAGATTGGCGACTTCCTAGGCAAAGGCCGCGGCGAACTCCTTGGGCGCGTTCAATCCGGTGCCGACCGCGGTACCGCCCTGAGCGAGCCGCATGACTCGCGGTTGCACCCCTTCGACGCGAGCGATATTGTCCTCGATCTGAGCGGCGTAGCCGGAGAATTCCTGTCCGAGCGTCAATGGGGTCGCGTCCTGGAGGTGGGTGCGGCCGATCTTGACGATATGATCCCAACGCTTCGCCTGGTCGGCGAGGCGGGCGTGGACCGCCTTCAGCGCGGGCAGCAATTTCTTGGCCACCGCGATCCCCGCAGCGATGTGCATTGCAGTCGGAAAGCTGTCGTTCGACGACTGGCCGAGGTTGACGTGATCGTTGGGGTGGACCGGTTGTTTGCCGCCCTTGGTTCCCGTGAGCTGCTCATTGGCGCGCCCGGCGATGACTTCGTTGGCGTTCATATTCGACTGGGTGCCCGATCCGGTCTGCCAGATCACGAGCGGAAATTGATTGTCGAGGTCGCCGCGCGCGACTTCGCCGGCCGCGGCCTGGATCGCCTCGGCGATTTCGGCATCGAGCCCGCCGAGCCGGGCATTGACCCGCGCCGCCGCCTGTTTGACGAACCCCAAAGCGTGGACGATCTCGGCCGGCATGCGTTCGCGCTCGCCGAACGGGAAGTTGACGATCGAGCGCTCGGTCTGCGCCCCCCAATAGCTGTCGCCGGGGACTTCGATCGGGCCGAAGCTGTCGGTTTCGGTGCGGGTTGGGGTGACCATGAAATTCCTTCCGTCATCCCGAACTTGAGCCGGGATCCGCCTTTTTTCATTCAGCGGCCTAGTAAGAAAGGCAGACCCCCGGTCAAGCCCGGGGTGACGGCTAGAATACAGTCACTTCTTACGCGTAAAGTCGACCGAGACGACGTTCGAGCCGTCCTCGAGCGGTTCGCCGAGTGGCACCTCATTGGCCGGCTCGTCATGCTCTTCATGCCCTTCGGGTGCGCCATTGGCCTGGAATTTGAGACTGAAATCGACTGCCGGATCGACAAAGTCGGTAACCGCGACGAACGGCACGGTGAGCATCGACGGCACCCCGCCGAACGACAGTCCGACCGAAAAGAAATCGCTTTCGACCTTGAGGTCCCAATAGCGGTGCTGGATGACGATCGTCATTTCGTCGGGGAACCGCTCGGCGAGGTGCTTGGGGATGTCGACGCCTGGCAGCCGGGTCTTGAAGGTGATGTAGAAATGATGCCCGCCGGGCAGCCCGCCGGTCTTCTCGACCTCAAGCAGCACACGGCCGACGACCTCGCGCAGCGCTTCCTGGACGATCTCGTCGTAGGGAATCAGGGACTCAGGGGTTTCCTCGCTCATCACATTTCGTGGTAGCGAAGGCGGCCAAGCGGTCAAGCCGGAGTCATCACGCCATGCCCATCGATGCCAAGCTGCCTTATGACGATGGCAATATTTTCGCGCGGATCCTGCGGGGGGAATTGCCCAACAAGACGGTGATGGAGAGCGAGCATAGCCTGGCGTTCCACGACATCAACCCGCTCGCGCCGATCCATGTGCTGGTGATCCCCAAGGGCGCCTATGTCAGCTGGGACGATTTCGCCGACCAGGCATCGGACGCCGAGATCGCCGACCTCACCCGCATGGTGGGCAAGGTCGCGGTCGCGGTCGGGGCCGATACGCAAGGCTATCGATTGCTGTCGAACGTCGGAAAGCGCGCCGGACAGGAAGTCGCCCACCTCCACGTCCATATCTTTGGCGGGGCGCCGCTGGGGCCGATGCTGGCGAGCTAGAGCGAACGATAGGGGGATTGCGCGATTTGTCGGAGGCGCTAGGCTCGACCGCAAACCACAAGGGCCGCACGAACGGCCTGAAATTCCAAGGGGACGGACATGATATTCGGGCGCGTAAAGCCACTCGATGCTATTTTGGCGACAGCCGAGAAAAAGTCACTTCATCGATCATTGGGCGCGTTGCAGCTGACGCTGTTCGGGATCGGCTGCATCATCGGCACGGGCATTTTCGTGCTCACTGCAGCGGGTGCGCAGAAGGCTGGACCGGGGCTGATGCTGGCGTTCGTGATCGCCGGCGCGGTGTGCATCGTGGCCGCGCTTTGCTATGCCGAAATCGCCGCAATGGTCCCGGTTGCGGGCTCGGCCTACACCTATAGTTACGCGACGATGGGTGAAATTCTCGCCTGGACGGTCGGCTGGGCGCTGGTGCTTGAATATGCCATCGCCGCCTCGGCGGTGTCGGTCGGCTGGGCGGGCTTCTTTACCGGAACGATCCTGAAAGAGACGTTCGGGATCGCTTTGCCTGCCGCGCTGTCTGCTGGTCCGCTGGCGCTGGGCGGCGCGCCGGGCGGAATGATCAACCTCCCTGCCTTCGTCATCGCGCTGCTGGTGACCTGGCTGTTGATGATCGGCACCAATGAAAGCGCGCGCGTCAACGCCGTGCTGGTGACGATCAAGCTGATCGCACTGACTGCGTTCATCGCGCTCACCCTGCCCAAGATCGACGCCGCCAATTTTAACCCCTTCCTTCCCGCCGGGACGTTCGGGGGCTTCGGCACCGGGGTCGGCGCGGTCGGCGCAGCGGCGACGATCTTCTTCGCTTACGTCGGCTTCGACGCGGTCTCGACCGCCGCCGAGGAAACCAAGAACCCACAGCGCAACGTTCCGATCGGCCTGATCGGCAGCCTGTTGTTCTGCACCATCTTCTACATCTTGGTCGCGGCCGGTGCGGTCGGCACGATCGGCGGACAGCCGATCATGGGCCCGGGCGGCGTGCCCTTCCCGGCCGGCTCAGAAGAGCTCGCCCGCCAATGCGCAATGCCGCAATATGCCGAACGCCTGGTCTGTTCGAATGAGGCACTGGCGCATGTCCTGCGCCAGATCGGGTTCGGGACGATCGGCAACATGCTCGGCTATGCGGCGATCATCGCGCTGCCGTCGGTGATCCTGATCCTGCTGTTCGGCCAGACCCGTATCGCCTTCGTCATGGCGCGCGACGGCCTACTTCCGGAGAGCTGGTCAAAGGTCCATCCGAAGTGGAAGACGCCGTATGTGATCACCGCGATCACCGGGGTTGCGGTCGCCATCGGCGCGGCCTTCCTGCCGGTCGGACAGCTCGCCGACATCGCCAATGCCGGGACGCTCTACGCCTTCATGATGGTGGCGATCTCGGTGATGTTGCTGCGCAAACGCGATCCCGAGCGCAAGCGCGCTTTCAGGGTCCCGGGGCTGATCATCATCGGCCCGCTGACGATCCTTGGCTGCATGTTCCTGTTCTTCAACCTGCCGACCGCGGCGATGCTGGTCCTGCCAGGTTGGTCGGCGATCGGGCTGCTGATCTACTTCGGCTACAGCCGCCGCCGCAGCCACCTCGGCCAGGGTAAGATCGAGGTCCATGAGGCCGAGCTTGACGACATTCACCCGCACGTCCCGGGGATCGACGTTCCCAAGTCGTAGGCTGACAGCCGCAAGGCAAAAAAAGGGGCGGTCCGGGTATCCGGGCCGCCCCTTTCCTTGTCCGCTGCTTAGCCGAGCAGGTCGCCCGCGAGCGCTTTCAGGTCGGCTTCAGGGCGCGCGCCATAATGCTGGATGACTTCGGCGGCGGCGATCGCGCCGAGCTTCAGCGACACCTCAAGCCCCAATCCACGCGCCTGCCCGGCGAGGAAACCGGCGGCGAATAAATCGCCCGCACCGGTGGTGTCGACCAGCCGCTCGATCGGCTCTGCCGCTACCGACGCGCGCTCTTCGTCCGACACCGCGACCGCGCCGGCCTCGCTGCGAGTCACGACCAAGGTTCCAACCTTGGCCGCGAGCATAGCCAGCGCGGCCTCGAAATTTTCGCCACCGGCCATCGCGAGCAATTCGGCTTCATTGGCGAACAATATGTCGATCTGGCCGGCATCGATCAGCGCCCAGAAGCCATCGCGGTGGCGATCGACGCAGAAGGTGTCGGACAAGGTGAACGCGACCTTGCGTCCGGCGGCATGGGCGGCATCGATCGCCGCTTCCATCGCCGCACGCGGCTCGGCCGGATCCCACAGATAGCCTTCGAGATAGACGATCGCGGCGTCGGCGACGCGTGCCAAATCGACGTCCTTCGCCTCAAGCCGCTGCGCCGCGCCAAGGAAGGTGTTCATCGTCCGCTGGGCATCGGGGGTGACGAGGATCAGGCAGCGCGCGGTGGCGCCGACATCGCCGCGCGCCGCGACGAGGAATTCGACCCCCTGCGCCTCGACGTCATGCTGATAGATTTTGCCCAATTGGTCGTCGGCGACCTGGCCAATGAAGCCAGTGCGAATGCCCAAGGCGGCGAGCCCGGCGGCGGTATTGCCTGCCGATCCGCCGCTGAGTTCGCGCCCCGGCCCCATCACGCCATAGAGGCGCACTGCCTCGGCCTCGTCGATCAACCGCATCGAGCCCTTGTCGAGCCCCTGGCCGGCAAGAAAGGCATCGTCGGCATCGGCGATGACGTCGACGATGGCATTGCCGATGCACAGGACATCGAGGCTGGGAGTGATCATGAAACGGAGATCCTTGAGAAAATATGTCGCGGCGGCGCCTAGCGGGCCGGGGGCGGTTCGACAAGCTTGCCAGCCCGCCGCGCCGACGCCACAAGGCGCGATGCGTTTCGCTTTCATTGCCGTCGCCGCCGGGCTGCTCGCCGCGTGCGCTTCCGATCCCAAACCAGCGCCGGGTCCGTCCGCCACGCCGGTGACCGCCGCCCCGCATTATTCGAGCGACCTTATCGGGATGAGCGCGGGCGAGCTTGGCCAACGGCTCGGCCAACCGCGACTGGAGGTGCGCGAGGGCGACGGAACCAAGGTCCAATATGGCGCGGGCGACTGCGTGCTCGACGCCTACCTTTACCCGCCCACCAGCGGCGGTGGAGCAGCCCGAGTGACGCACGTCGACACCCGCAATCGCGAGGGGCGAAGCGCTCCCCAGTCAGCCTGCATCGCCGCGATCGAGCGCCGCTAACGCCCAGCGCGCTGCGTCGGCGATCACCGGATCGTCGCTCGTCGCATGGCGCTCGACCGCGGGGCGCAGCGCGGGATCGGCGCTGTTGCCTGCCGCGATCAGGCAATTGCGGATCATCCGCGCGACCCCGATGCGCTTGATCGGCGATCCCGAGAACATCGCACGGAAGCTGACATCGTCGAGGCCGAGCAGGTCGGCGAGCGCGGGGGCGGCAAGTTCGGCGCGGGGCAGGAAAGCGCGATTGGCCTGCGCCGTTTCGGCAAACCGGTTCCACGGGCACACCGCAAGGCAATCGTCACAGCCATAGATTCGGTTGCCGATGCTGCGGCGATATTCGGTCGGGATCGGCCCGGCATGTTCGATCGTCAGGTAGGAAATGCATTTGCGCGCATCGAGCCGATGTGGGGCGGTGATCGCACCGGTCGGACAGGCCGTGATGCAGCGCGTGCAACTGCCGCAATGATCCACAGCGGGGGCATCGGGGACAAGGTCGAGCGTGGTATAGATCACCCCGAGGAACAGCCAATTGCCATGCTCGCGACTGAGCAAATTGGTGTGCTTGCCCTGCCAGCCGAGCCCGGCGGCGGCGGACAGCGGCTTCTCCATCACCGGGGCGGTATCGACGAATACCTTGAGCTGACAGCCTTCGGTGTCGGCAAGCCAGCGGCCGAGCGCTTTGAGCGCCTTCTTGACCACCTTGTGATAGTCGGAGCCTTGGGCATAGACCGAAATCCGGCCTCGACTGCGCTCTGCGGCGAGCGCCAGCGGATCGGTCGCGGGGGCATAGCTCATCGCCAGCGCGATCACCGAGCGCGCATCGGGCCACAGTGCGCGCGGTCTGGCGCGCTGCTCGGCACGATCCTCGATCCAGCCCATTTCGCCATGATGCCCAGCCGCGATCCATTGCCTGAGCTGGGCCCCGGCCTCAGGCGCGGCGTCGGCGCAAGCGAAACCGCAGGCGATGAAGCCGAGCTTCGCCGCTTGCTCGCGGATGCGCTGTTCGAGGCTTGCCATTGCGACTCCAGCCCTTACCAACTTCGTGCATGGGGGAAAGACACATCGCCGCCGCGGCGCACGACCTGGTCAAGGATTTCGACGGCAATCGCGCGGTCGACGGGGTCAGCCTGTCGGTCCCGGCGGGGAGCATCAGCGGCATCCTTGGCCCCAATGGCGCGGGCAAGACCACGTGCCTGCGCATGCTGCTCGGGATCATCGATCCGACTTCGGGAACGCGCACCTTGCTGGGGCGCGACAAGCCATTGGAAGCAGCGCGCGAGGTCGGTTATCTGCCCGAGGAGCGCGGGCTTTATCCGTCGATGCCCGCGGCCGAGGCGATCGCCTTCATGGGCGCGCTGCGCGGATTGCCGATCACCACCGGGCGCCGCCGCGCGGTCGAATTGCTTGAGGGGCGCGGGTTTGGCGATTGGGCCAAACGGCCGATCCGGACGCTGTCCAAGGGCATGGCGCAGACGGTCCAATTGCTCGGCACGATTGTCCACAAGCCCCGACTGATCGTACTCGATGAGCCGTTTTCGGGGCTCGATGCGATCAACCAGGAAAAGCTTGAGCAATTGATCCGCGACGAGGCTGCAGCGGGGACCACCGTGATCTTTTCAACCCACGTCATCGCCCACGCCGAACGCTTGTGCGAACGCGTCGCGATCATCGCCGAGGGCAAGGTCGCGTTCGAAGGCGCGGTCGACGAGGCGCGCGGCCAATTGCGGCCGATCGTCCATTTGCGCACCCGCGCCGCCGACGGGCCGTGGCGTCAGGCAATACCGGCATCGGCCGAGCGGATCGGCGGCGAGTGGCGCTTCGAGCTTCCCGACGGCGGACCCGAACCCTTGCTCAAGGCTTTGCTCGACGGGCACGCCGGGATCGAGACCTTGAGCATCGAGCGGCCAGGGCTGCACGACGCGTTCATCGCCATTGCCGGGGCTGCCGCGGCGCGCGAGATGGGTCACGCGCCCCAGGAGGCGGTATGAAACTGCCCGAAACGATCCGCGCCGCGTTCGTGATCGCGCGGCGCGATTTCACCGCGACGGTGCTGAGCAAGACGTTTTTGTTATTCCTCCTCGGGCCGCTGTTCCCGGTCGTGCTGGGGGTGATGTTCGGTGGGATCGGCGAGCGCATCGACTCCGGCCGGGCGCCGCCGCAGATCGCGGTAATTTCGTCGCTTGCCGATTATCAAGCGCTGAGCGCGGCGCGCGAGCGGCTGGCCCCGCTCGCCGATGAGCGGCCGTTCGTAATGCTGAGCCACGCTGTGCCGGCCGGCGATCTGGTGCGGCAGCGCCAGGCCTTGCTCCTTGACGACAAGATCGAGCGCGTCGGGGTGCTCGATGGCGGGTTGGCGAGCCCGCATTTCACCGGCGCGGTCGCTGCCGACGGACGGATCGTTCGCCAGATCGGCCTGTTCGTCGATGAAGCGCGGGCGATGCGCAGCGCGCCGCCGCGTTCGGCCCCCGGTGCTGCCATGTCGGTGACCCTCGCCGACAGCTCGTCGGGCTCGCTCGCTTTTGCCCGGCAACTGGTCGCGCGCGGCGGGCAGACGATCCTGTTCGTGCTCACCATCCTGCTCGCGGGAATGCTGTTGTCGCAACTGATCGAGGAGAAATCGAACAAGGTGATCGAGATTCTCGCCGCGGCGGTGCCGATCGACGCGATCTTCCTCGGCAAATTGTTCGCCATGCTGGCGATGTCGCTGGTCGGGATCGCGGTGTGGACCGCGGCCGGCGCGGCAGCGATCGCGATCTGGACCGAAGGTGGGCTTGGCGGCTTGCCGCCGCCGGCGATCGGCTGGCCGATTTTCCTGGCGCTGATCCTGGTCTATTTCGCGATGAGCTATCTGCTCATCGGCGGGGTGTTCCTTGGCATCGGCGGACAGGCCTCGACCGTGCGCGAGGTCCAGACACTGTCGATGCCGGTGACCATGATCCAGGTCGTGATCTTCGGGCTCGCCAGCCTTGGCGTGGGCAAGCCCGACAGCCGCGAGGCGCTGGCCGGGGCGATCTTCCCTTTGTCGTCGCCATTCGCGATGATCGCCCGCGCCGCCGAGAGCGAAGCGCTGTGGCCGCACTTCGTCGCGATTGCGTGGCAAGCTTTGTGGGTCGCCATCATCCTCAAGTTCGCCGCCGCGATGTTTCGCCGCAGCGTGCTCAAATCGGGGCCGACGCGCCGCTGGCCGTGGCAACGCAAGGCGGTCTAGCCGATCGCCGCTTTGGCATTTTCGGTCAATTGCGCCATCAGCGCCTTGTGCGGGAAGGGGCCGTGACTGATGCGGGCGATCCCGGCGGCGGCCCAATCGGCTTTCGACGGCGCGCCGGGGTAAGCGATCGCGTTAACCGGCAGCGGCACCGCCTTGACGATCCGCTCGACCAGTTTGAGGTCGCCCAGCCGGGGAATGAAGAAGCCGCTTGCACCGGCATCGGCGAAGCCCTTGCCGCGCTCGATCGCCTGATCGGCGAGCGCTTGGTCATGGTCGTCGGGTTTGGCCTTCAGGAACATATCGGTGCGCGCGTTGATGAAAAAGGCATTGCCGACCGCCTGGCGGCCTGCGGCGATGCGGCGGCACTGGAGGTCTAGCGGGTGCAGCCCCGCGCCGCCGATCACCTGGTCTTCGAAATTGCAGCCCACCGCGCCGGTCGCGGCGAGCCGCTTGAAATTGGCTGCGCCTTGACCCGGATCGGTCGAATAAGCGCCCTCGAAATCAACGCTTAGCGGCACCGCGACCGCGCCGACGATCCGCTTGGCATTGGCCAAGGCAAAGTCGATCGGCACCTTCTCGCCGTCGCCGAACCCCGCCGCGTCGCCGACCGGGTGGCTCCCCGTGGCGAGTGCCTTGGCCCCCGCCGCGACCACCGCCAGCGCGCTGCCGACGTCCCAGATGTTGTACAGCACGACCGGATCACCGGGGATGTGAAGCGCGGCGAAGGTTTCGAAGGTCGACATGCCCGCAATCTCCCAAAGTGACCCATCCGCCATAGCAGGCTCGATATCGCACCAGCGAGGGCGATTGTCAGCACAAGCCGCCGCCCCTAGGCTTGCACCATGCAACTCTTCCTCATGGCCGTCTCGGCGCTCGCTTTCCTTGCCACCCCGGCAGCAGCCCAGCCGCGCTCGACCGCCGATCAGTCCGCGCCGCTTCCGCCGGTCCTGCCATGGCATGGGGCGAGCGAGAAACTGGTCGTGGCGCCGTCCGACCCGTGGATTACGCCGGCCGAGGCGAATCGCTTCGAGACTACGCCGTCGTACGCCGAAACGCGCGCGTGGATCGACCGGTTGGTCGCCGCCTCGCCGTTGCTGAGCATCCAAACTTTCGGGCGCACCGCACAGGGCCGCGAACTCTATGCGGTGCGTGCTGCGAAACCGGGCACCGCGACCAAGCCGCTCTTGTTCGTTCAGGCCGGAATTCATTCAGGCGAGATCGACGGCAAGGACGCCGGGCTGATGTTGCTGCGCGACATCGCGCTGCGCGGCAAGGACCGGCTGCTTGACCACGCCGACCTGATATTCGTGCCGATCTTCAACGCCGACGGGCACGAGCGGACCTCGCCCACCAATCGCCCCAACCAGCGCGGTCCCGCCAACCAGGGCTGGCGCACGACCGCCCAAAATCTCAACCTCAACCGCGACTATCTCAAGGCCGACACGCCCGAGATGCGCGCCATGCGGACCTATCTCAACCGGCTGGAGCCGGCGCTGATCCTCGATCTCCACGTCTCGGACGGGATCGATTACCAGTATGACATCGGCTTCACCTTCCCCGGCTGGGCGGGGTCGCCGAGCCATTCACCGGCGATCGGCCTTTGGCTCGATGCGCATTATCGCCCCGCAGTAACCACTGCGCTCACCCGGGCCGGTCACATCCCCGGACTTTACATCGAGGCCGTCGATCCGCGTCGGCTCGAGAAGGGCGCGTTGCTTAGCCCCGATACGCCGCGCTTTTCGACCGGTTACGGCGAGCTCGCGCGGCAACCGACGGTGCTGGTCGAGGCCCACTCGCTCAAGCCCTATCGCCAGCGCGTGCTCGGCACCTATGTGCTGATCGAGGAGTCGCTGCGGTTGCTCGGCACAAAGGGGGAGGGACTGGCCACGGCGATCGCGACCGATCGCATCTCGCGCCCGGCGACGACGGTGCTGACGTGGAAGCCGGTCGCCAAGCCTCTGTTCACCATCGAAGCGTTCAAGGGAATCGAGCAGGAGAGCTATCGGTCGGCCGCTTCCGGCGGCGATGAGGTTCGCTGGCTCGGCCGCCCGGTGTCTCGCAAAGTGCCGGTGTTTATCCAAGCCCCCGACTTCGTCGCAACCCTACCCGCAGCCTGGTGGGTTCCCGCGACCAAGCCGGACGTGATCGCCTTGTTAAAGCTCCACGAGATCAAGTTCGAGG
>JAJAYY010000035.1 GCA_026785965.1 Sphingomonas bacterium | reverse complement strand
GCGGCACAGCAACGGCAGCAGCCAGCGCGGGTCGGCATTGTGGCGCCGTCCGATGTCCATCTTAAACAACACGATGTCGTCGAATCCGGGTCGATGCGCGTCGGCCTTGTTGGGGCCGGCGCCCGGCGCGCGCACGTCGATCAGTTCCTCGGGCTCGGGCAGGCGCGAGCGGTGGATTCGGACCAGTGCCGCGGCGATGTCCTCGGGCGATTGTTCGGCCAGCAGCCGCGCGCCGAGCTTGCGATCCTCCTCGTCGACCTCGACCGGCGCGAGCAACGCGGTCAGCAATCGCTCATGGTCGGCGGCGCGAATGTCGTCGGGGGTCGGGGTCGCGATCCATTGCGCCTCGATCTTCGCCCCGCGCAGCATCATCTCGATCCGCTTGCGGCGCGGGTAGGGCACGATCAGCACCGCGGTGCCTTTCTTGCCGGCGCGCCCGGTGCGGCCCGATCGATGCTGCAGCGCCTCGGCGTCGCGCGGCACCTCGACATGGACCACCAGGCTCAGGCTCGGCAGATCGATCCCGCGCGCCGCGACGTCGGTTGCGACGCACACCCGAGCGCGGCCATCGCGCAGCGCCTGCATCGCATGGTTGCGCTCGGCCTGGCTATGTTCGCCCGACAGCGCGACGACCTGGAAGCCGCGTTCGTTGAGGGTATTCGACAAATGGCGGACATTGTCGCGCGTGGCGCAGAACAGCATCGCCGTCTCGGCTTCGTGAAGCCGCAAGATGTTGATCACCGCATGCTCGATATCGGATGGCGCGACCGCCACCGCCTGATAGGTGATGTCGCCGTGGCCACGGTCCTCGCCGACGGTCGAGATGCGCAGCGCGTCGCGCTGGTACCTCTTGGCCAGCGCGACGATCGGGCGCGGCATGGTGGCGGAGAACAGCATCGTGCGGCGGTCCACTGGGGTCGCGTCGAGAATCTCCTCAAGCTCCTCGCGGAACCCCATGTCGAGCATCTCGTCGGCCTCGTCGAGCACCGCCACCTTCAAGTGCGACAAGTCGAGCGCGCCGCGTTCAAGGTGGTCGCGCAGCCGTCCCGGCGTGCCGACGACGATCGTCGCGCCCTGGCCAAGCGCGCGGCGCTCCTTCATCGCGTCCATCCCGCCGACGCAGGCCACGATCCGCGCCCCGGTCTTGGCATAAAGCCATTGCAACTCGCCTGCGACTTGCAGCGCCAGTTCGCGAGTCGGCGCGATCACCAGCGCGGCCGGACCGATCGAAAAGGCGGCGCGGCTGTTGGCATCGAGCAGCTCGGCCGCCATCGCCAGCCCGAACGCGATCGTCTTGCCCGATCCGGTCCGCGCCGACACGATCAGGTCGCGCCCAATTGCTTCGGGTTCGATCACTTGCGCCTGGACGGGGGTCGCTTCGGCATAGCCGCGTTCGGTGAGCGCTTCGCTGATCAGCGCGGGAAGTTCGGGAAAAGCCATGGGCCCCTTAGTCAAGAAACGGGTTCATATTCTAGCCTGTTTGACAGGTCAGGCGTTGGCCCGGATGTCGTCGGCATGCGGCGGATAGGGTGCGGCCTCTGCGCGGTCGACCGGCGTGCCGCCGATCTTGCTCGCAAAACCATGGTTGACGTCGCGATGATGCGCTTCGTCGGCGCGGACCAGCAGCACGACATCGCGCAAGGTCGCATCGTCTGCCATCTTCCAATAATGCTTGGCGATCGCCGGGGCGGCGACGTTGGGCGATCGGCCTTCGTCGATTTCCTTGAGGTACAGCGTGTAGCTGATCACCGCTTCCTCCTCGAAATAGCCGACCACGCGGTGCGCGGTGCGCGGCGAGATCAGATAGAGCAATGAGAACAGCACCAGGAACACCCACTGCGCGAGCAGGATCACGAGCCGCTCGAACAGCGTCGGCTTGGCGATTTCGATGAAGGTCATCAGGTGCATCCGCTCATTCTCGGCTTCTTCCATCAGCGTCCGGATCCAGCCTTCATCATCCTTCATCCGTCGCAGGCAGCTCAAATGGGTGAACATCGCGCCGACCATCCCGGGCACCGCGGCGACGGTTTCAAGCACGATCGCGCGGTGGCCATAACGCTTGGCGAAAAAGGTGTCGGCGCTGAACCGCAGCAGCTTGGTGAAACCGAGCGCAAAACGATCCGAGAAGCCATCGGGCGCATGATGGATCACCGGTTGTGCGTCGCGCTCTTCGGCGAGGGCGGAGACATCGGGAGCGAGGATTTTATTGACCATGGAATTAGTCCTGTCGGTGAAGGTCGGTGATTGTGGACAGCGGCTCGAGCCTGAAGAACAACGCCAGCTTGAGGCTCTCGGCGATCCGCGTCGCTTTGCTCTGAAGCGCGTCGGCGGCGGCCGGCAGCAGAACTTCGCTCGTCACCTCGGCCCATAGGTCCAGCCAGCGGTCGAACATCGGCGGCGTGATCGCGCTCAGTTGCTTCGAATGCGCCGCAACCGGATTGCCCTTGTAGCGCCCGCTCGTCAGCATGACCGACGACCAGAAGGCAACGAGCTTGTCGAGGTGGAGATCCCAGTCGGCGATCGCATTGCCGAACACCGGGCCAATCAGCGCGTCGTCGCGGACCCGTTCGTAGAAGCGCGGAATGAGCACTTCGAGTTGGGCCTCGGTGATGTCGGGCGGTGAGTCCGTGACCGCAGCTTCGGCAATCGGCGGCGTGTCGCAATTTGCCGCCTGCACGCTGTAGCGACCGGCGAGGTCGAAATGGATCAGCCGCGCCTCCGCGCTAATCGCCGCTTGGGCCTTCGCCAGCGACGCCCGGCTGCGGCGGAGCCAATATCCCTGTTCCAAGACGATCACCTTTGATGCTGGGCAAGCGGGAGCATGAGAACGCTCTCTGTCACAGGATGCTTGCGGGAAGGGCAGGTGATGCCAGACGGTTATCACGGCACGCGAAAAATAGCCACCCAAGCCCGCGACGAACTGGTGGCGGACCCGCAACTCATTGTGCCGCGAGCGCCAGTGCGGTTGCATAATCGGGCGCGTGGAGAGTTTCGGTTTCCCCGCTTCCCTCACTTGCCCTGCCGAGCACGTCGGCCACGTCCGGCTGGATTCCCGAAAGGATGACTCGGATGCCGGTCGCCTTGGCGTGGATCAGAAACTCCTCAAGCGAAATCGCGCCGCTGGCGTCGAGGAACGGAACCAGTTCGAGCCGCAGGATGATCGTTTGCGGGGTGCGGCCGATCCGCTTGAGCGCTCCGAGCAATTCGCCGGCGACGCCAAAGAAGAATGGCCCGTAGATTCTGAATACCTCGACCCCGGTCGGCAATTGGTCGCGCTGGGACAGGTCTTCGTCTGCGTCGGCCTGATCGCCGCCCGCAGCAACGCCGCCGCGTTCGCTCATCCGCGCCATGAACATCAGGCTCGCCAGCGTCACCCCCACGCCAATTGCGACGGTAAGGTCGACAATTATGGTCAGCAGGAAAGTGATCACCAGCACGGCGCGCTCGCCCAGCGGCATCCGCAGCAACAGCAGGAACCGCTTGGCCTCGCTCATCCCCCACGCCACCACGAACAGCAGCGCGGCGAGCACCGCCATCGGCACATAAGCCATCAGCTTGCTGGCGAAGAGCACGAACAGCAGCAGGAAGCCGGCGTGAAACATCCCCGCGAAGGGCGTTCGGCCGCCCGATTTGACGTTGGCGGCGGTGCGGGCCAGCGCTCCGGTTGCGGGCAGCCCACCGAACAGCGCCGATGCGATATTGGCGAACCCTTGCCCGACCAGCTCCTGGTTCGAACGGTGGCGAAAGCCGGTCATGCCATCCGAAACGACGCACGACAGCAGCGACTCGATCCCGGCGAGGAAGGCGATGGTCAAGGCCGAGGGCAGCACCGCCTGCAGCTTCGCCAGCGACAAAGTAGGAAGCACCGGCAACGGCAGTCCCGACGGCATGTCGGGAAAGCGAGACCCGATCGTGTCGACCTTCAGCCCGAGCCACGCAACGAGCAGCGAACCCGCGATCACCACGATCAGGAACGCCGGCAGGCGCGGCGCAAACCGGCGCAACACGATGATCAGCGCGAGCGCCCCGGCCCCGACCGCGAACGTCGACGGATCGATCGTCCCGGCGGCATCGCCATAGGCGCGCCATTTTTCGATGAACTCGGCCGGGACGGAATCGAGCCTCAAGCCGAGGAAATCTCGAATTTGGCTCGATGCGATGATCACCGCGATGCCGGCCGTGAAACCGGTGATTACCGGATGCGGGATGTAACGGATCACTCGCCCCAACCCGGCATATCCTGCGACAATCAGGACCAGACCCGCCATCGCGGTAGCGAGCACCAGCCCGTCATAGCCGTGGACCGCGATGACGTTGAACACGACCACCACGAACGCGCCGGTCGGCCCGCCGATCTGGACGCGTGAACCGCCCAGTAGCGAGACCATTAAACCAGCGACGATCGCCGTCACCAAGCCCTGATTGGGGGCCGCTCCCGAAGCAATCGCGAGCGCCATCGCCAATGGCAGCGCGATAATCGCGACGGTCAATCCCGCCAGCATATCGGCCTTGAGCTGGTTCGCCGAATAGCCCTCTTGGATCACCGCAATCAGCTTGGGCGTAAATTGGGCGAAGTCGCGCCGGGACGCACGGTCGCCGCCGACCCGCTGCGCAAATCTGTCGATCAAACTCGGTTTCGGTGCCATCGGCCCATTAAGCGGCTAAGCCGTCAACGCCAAAGTCTTTTCCCGGAATCGCATCCCAACACTGCGCGCGAATCAACCGCCTGCAGGCAACTGATATGTCTTGGATAATGGAGCGGGCGAAGGGATTCGAACCCTCGACCCCAACCTTGGCAAGGTTGTGCTCTACCCCTGAGCTACGCCCGCTCGATTGGCGGACCGGGAAGTCCCGGTCGGGTGGAGCGGGCGCCTAGCATCGCGTCCCTGGGTCCGCAAGCCCTAAGCCGACGCTTGCCGCTTACGGTCGCCGTCGCCATATGACCGGACGAGACGAACAGGAGTGAGGTGTGGCGACTCTGGGCATGAGCGAGGACGAGCGGGTCGCGATCGAGCGCTTCGAGCGCGACGTGGTCGAGCCGTCGATGACCAGCCTCGTGATTCTCTATTTCTGGGCCGAAAAGTCGGCGCCGTGCAAGCCATATGGCGCGGTGCTCGACCAGATTGCCGCAAACTATGCCGACAAGGGCGTGGTGCTCGCCAGGATCGACGTCGAGACCGACAAGTTCATCGCCGGGCAGTTCCAGATCAAGTCGCTCCCGACCGTCTATGCCTTCTTCCAGGGTCAGCCGGTCGCCGACCTCACTCAATATCGCACCGAGGCCCAATTCGTCCGCATCCTCGACCAATTGCTCGGCCAATTGCCGGTCAAGGGCGCGGCGCAGGACCTCGCTGCGCAGATCGAACCGGTAATCGCGATGGGCGAGGAAGTGCTTGCCGACGGCGACGCCGTGCAGGCGCAGGCGGTGTTCGAAAAGATCCGCGAAATGGACCCGGCCAATCCGGCGGTGCTCGGCGGGCTGGCGCGGGCGATGATCGCCGGCGGCAACACCGATGCCGCGCGCGCTCTGCTCGATTCGCTCGACGCCGAGCAGGCCAAGCAAGTCCCGATCGCCCGCGCCCGCGCCGCGCTGGAAGTGGCCGCGGCACCGGTGGTCGATGTCTCGGCCGAGCAAGCTCGGCTCGCCGCCAACCCCGACGACCATGACGCCCGCTTCGCGATCGCCCAGGCGGCGATGGCGGCGGGCGATCGCGACGGAGCCGCCGACGGCCTGCTCGAAATCATCGAGCGCGACCGCGAGTGGAATGATGGCGCCGCGCGGACCCGCTTTCTCCAGATGCTCGAGGCCGCGGGCTATGAAGACCCGTGGGGCCGCGCCCAGCGCCGCCGTCTGTCGGCCCTGCTGTTCACATGATCGGGCTGGTCACATGATGGGGGCCAAGCCGCTCCGCGTTCCGCTGTTCCCGCTCGCCGGGGCGTTGCTGTTCCCGCGCGCGCAGCTCCCGCTGCACATTTTCGAGGAGCGCTACCGCGAAATGGTGCGCGATGCGCTCGCCGGGCAGGGCCGGATTGCGATGATCCAGCCAAGTGGCGAGGGCGAGCACCCGCCATTGTTCCGCGCCGGCTGCCTCGGCGAGATCGTCGGGGTCGAGGAACTCGATGATGGTCGGTTCAACATCGTCCTGCAGGGCTCGCAGCGCTTCCGCCTGATCGCCGAAGCCGACGCCGGAACTGCCTATCGCCAGGCCGATGTCGACCTCGCGGCGTTCGACGATGATGAGCCCGATCCGCTCCCGCTGATCCTGCGCAGTTCGGTCGAGCGCGAGGCGCGCCGGTTTGGCGATGCGCTCGGGCTGGCGGTCGATTGGGACGCGGTCGGGCGGCTCGACGACGAAATGCTGGTCAACGCCATCGCCCAGGTCGCGCCGTTCGAT
>JAJAYY010000034.1 GCA_026785965.1 Sphingomonas bacterium | reverse complement strand
GGATTTAGCAGATCCCTGCAAATTTGCAATGGTCTGCAAAGTAGAGGTGAAATGTTCACGTTTTGAACGATCCGGCTCTGGCTGGTCGAAAGGAAGTGCCATTGAGGGCCCGTCTGCCGCGGTTAGTAAACCTGGGCCGACCGTTGGCAAGGTTTTTCGGACGACCCTCCGACAAGCTCAAGATGAACGGTATATTTTGGCGTGACGGTGGCGGAACGGTCTCGACTTGCTAAGCATCTCACATGCCTGATTCTCCCAACGACCTCGTCATCGACACTCCTTTCGACTCCGCTCTCTCCGAGCGGTACCTCGTCTATGCCCTCTCCACCATCACCGCTCGGTCTCTCCCCGACGTCCGCGATGGGTTGAAGCCGGTTCATCGCCGCTTGCTGTGGGCGATGCGATTGCTTCGGCTCGATCCCGCTTCCGCGTACAAGAAATCAGCGCGCGTCGTGGGCGATGTGATCGGCAAATATCATCCGCATGGCGACCAGTCGGTCTATGATGCGATGGTCCGCCTGTCGCAGGATTGGGCGCTGCGTTATCCGTTGGTCGACGGGCAGGGGAATTTCGGCAATATCGACGGGGATAATGCCGCCGCTTACCGCTATACCGAGGCGCGGCTGACGGCGACCGCGGCGCGGCTGATGGCCGGGCTCGACGAGGGCACGGTCGATTATCGCCAGACCTACAATGGCGAAGAAGAAGAGCCCGAGGTGTTCCCCGGGCTGTTCCCCAATCTGCTCGCCAACGGATCGAGCGGGATTGCGGTCGGGATGGCGACCTCGATCCCGCCGCACCATGTCGGCGAATTGGTCGCGGCGGCGAGCCATTTGATCGACCATCCCGGCGCCGAAGATATCGCGCTGATGGAATTCGTCCGCGGCCCCGACTTTCCGACCGGCGGGGTGCTGGTCGATGGGCGCGAGAGCATCGCTTTGGCGTATGCGACCGGGCGGGGAAGTTTCCGCATCCGCGCCAAAATCGAGATCGAGCGCGAGAAAGGCGGGGGGTGGTATCTGCTCGTCTCCGAAATTCCGTACGGGGTCCAGAAGGGCAAGCTGATCGAGGCGATCGCGGGGCTGATCGGGGACAAGAAGCTGCCGATCCTGGCCGATGTGCGCGACGAGAGCGACGCCCAGGTGCGGATCGTGTTGGAGCCGCGGTCGCGCACGGTCGACCCCGAATTGCTGATGGAAAGCCTGTATAAGCTGAGCGAATTGGAGGTCCGCTTCCCACTCAATCTGAACGTGCTCGACAAGACTCGCACGCCGGGCGTGATGAGCCTCAAGCAGGTCCTGCTGGCGTGGCTGGCGCACCAGATCGAGGTGCTGGTGCGGCGCTCGACGACGCGGATCGGCAAGATCGACGACCGGCTGGAATTGCTCGACGGCTATCTGATCGCGTTCTTGAACCTCGACCGGGTGATCGAGATCATCCGCACCGAGGATGAGCCCAAGCCGCTGATGGTCGCCGAGTTCGGGCTGACCGAGCGCCAGGCCGAGGCGATTTTGAACATGCGGCTGCGCAGCTTGCGCCGGCTCGAGGAGTTTGAGATCGGCAAGGAGCGCGCCGCGCTGGCCAGGGAGCGCGAGGGGCTCGCCGCCTTGGTCGAAAGCCCGATCAAGCAGCGCAACCGGCTCAAGAAGGATCTCAGCGCGCTGGCGGCGGCTTATGCGCATGACGAGCGGCGGACCCAGCTGAAGGAGTCGGCGCCGGCGCGCGATCTCGACTGGAGCCAGATGATCGAGAAGGAGCCGATCACGGTGATCCTGTCGCAGCGCGGCTGGATCAGGGCGATGAAGGGGCATGTCGCGCTCAACGAGGTCGCCGACCTCAAATGGCGCGAGGGCGACGGGCCGTACCTCCACTTCCACGCCTCGACGACCGACAAAGTGCTGATCATGGCCGACAATGGCCGGGCTTACACGCTGAGCGGGGACAAATTGCCCGGCGGGCGCGGGTTCGGCGAGCCGCTGCGGCTGACGATCGACCTTGAGGCCGAGGCCGAAGTGGTGGCGGCGATGGTGGTCCGGCCCGGCGACCGCTTGCTGGTCGCGACCAGCGACGGGCGCGGGTTCGTGACCAGCGGCGAGGCAAGCCTGGCCGAGACCCGCAAGGGCAAGCAATTGGTCAATCTGCGGCCCGGCGCCAAGGTCGCCTTGCTCAAGGCAATCGTGGCCCATGCCGACGCGGTCGCGGTGATCGGCGAAAATCGCAAGATGCTGGTGTTCCCGCTCGCCGAACTGCCCGAGCTGGGGCGCGGGTCGGGGGTCCAGCTGCAGCGCTACCGCGACGGCGGATTGTCCGACGCGATGGCATTCGCGATGACTGACGGGATCAGCTGGCCGCTCGGCGGCGACAGCGGCCGGGTGCGGTCCGAAAGCGACTTGACCCCGTGGCGCGCGATCCGCAGCGCAAGCGGGCGAATCGCCCCCAATGGCTTCCCGCGATCGAACCGCTTCGAGCCGCTCCCGCCGGTCGCCAAAAGCGGTGAGGCGTGACGATCCGTTAACCTGTCCCGTTTAATGCGGCCCGATGCAGGCTGCAGCTTCCCGCTCGGCCGCGCCCAATGGCGCGCGCGATGCGGCCCACGACGGCCCCCCCGAACCGCGTCTCGGCGCGGACGATAGCGCCTTGCTTGCCGCGCTGCCGATCGCCGCGGCGATCGTCGGGCTGACGTCCAAGGGAATCCTCAAGCTGATCGAGCGCAATTGCCGGTTCGACGAGGTGATCGCGCAGACCAATAACGCGGGCATGATCGGCGGCGATTTCGGTCACTGCGTCCACCTCCAGATCGCGCAATTGATGTCGGACTTCCTGGCCGATGCCAACGCGCCGAGCGAACTCGATTTTTGCGACAGCGAGGGGATTGGCGCGCGTCATTTCCGGATCAAGCTCGCGCCGTTGCAGCGCGACCCGGTGCGCGACCGCCCGCGCTGCCTGATCTGCCTGGTCGATCGCACGGTCGAGGTGCGCGCCGAGCTGAGCCTGCGCGCCGAAATGCTGCGCGACAGCCTGACTGGCCTGCCCAACCGCTTGAGCTTCAGCGAATCGATCGAGGCGGCGGGGACGATCTCGCCGGGCCAGATCGGGCGCCCGCGGATCGACCATGCGGTGCTGGTGGTCGACATGCGCCGGTTCAGCCGGATCAACGAATCGATGGGCAGCCTGGCGGGCGACGAATTGCTGATCACATTCGCGCGGCGGCTGATTTCGGCACTGCGCGCGGGCGACATATTGGCGCGCACCGGGGGCAATGAATTTGGCGTGCTGGTGGGCCTCAAGCGCGGGGTCGACGACGCGCTCGCCGCGGCCGAGCGGATCCAGCAGGTGATGACCGCGCCGTTCAAGCTGAGCGAGCTCGAAATCCGCGTCGAATGCGCGATCGGCGTGGCGCTGATGGACGTCGGACAGGATAGCGAGGAATTGTTTCGCCACGCCCAATTCGCGGTCAAGCAGGCTAAATTGGCAGGCAAGCCGCAAGTCTATGAGCCCAAGGAAGCGAGCGCCGCGCGGCGCCGTTTCTCGATTGAGACCGAGCTGCGCCGCGCGCTCGACAAGGACCAGCTGAAATTATTCTACCAGCCGCTGATCGATCTGAAATCGGGCCAAGTCGCCGGCTTCGAGGCGCTGGCGCGGTGGACCCATGACGACCGCGGCGAAATCTCGCCGACCGAATTCATCCCGGTGGCCGAGGAAAGCGGGCTGATCCTGACGCTCGGCCGGTGGGCGATGGACAAGGCCGCGCAGACGCTCAGCCGATGGGACCGCGAAGAGGGCGGGCCGCTGCCGCTCTACGTCGCGGTCAATCTGAGCGCGATCCAGGTGGCGCGCGACAATATCGCCGAGGTGGTGGAGAGCGCGCTCAAAGCGACCGGGCTGGCGGGCAACCGACTGACGCTCGAGCTGACCGAAAGCTCGATCGTCCAGGATCCGGGCCGGGCCCAGCGGTTGTTCGAAGCCTTGAAGGCATTGGACGCGACGGTGGCGATGGACGATTTCGGGACCGGTTATTCGAGCCTGGCCTACCT
>JAJAYY010000033.1 GCA_026785965.1 Sphingomonas bacterium | reverse complement strand
GGGCGCGCTCGGCTCGCTCGAGGCGATCGGCGACGGGCTGGAGCATGGTCACACCACCGACTTCTTCAAGGCAGTGAAGGCAGAGGATGGCGAAAACGTCATTTTCTCCTTCGTCATCTGGCCGGACAAGGCAACCCGCGACAAGGGTTGGGAAGCAATCATGGCAGATCCCGAAATGCAGCCGGGCGTCCAATCGATGCCGTTCGACGGCAAGCGCATGTTCTGGGGCGGGTTCAAGACGTTCGTCGATAGCACCGGAATCGGCAAGGTGGCTCGCGAAGCGGTCAACGCCTGACCCGGCCGATTGACGCAGGAAGCGCGCAGCAGAACCGCCCGCTCTTCGGTTTGCTCTGGCGCGCGGCCTGCCCAGGTGGGACGGCCGCCGCGTCAGCTGATTGCCCCGTTTTCAATCGTCTGCCCCGGGGCCGTGATCAAGCGGCGAACGCTCGGGCGCCCTTTAGCGTTTGATAGGCCTCGATCACCGCCGCGAGCTTGCCCTCATACCCGCGATCCCCGCCGTTGCGGTCGGGGTGGAAGCGCCGCACCAGCTCCGAATAACGGCGGCGAAGCGCGGTGCGGTCGACCTCGTCGCCGAGCCCCATCACGTCCAGCGCATGGCGCTCGGCTGCGCTGAACCGGTCGGTCGTCGGCCGCGCCATGCCCGGCCGGAACCGCGCCGAAATCGCGTCGAGTGGATCGATGAACTCGCTCCACGGCGGCCCCGGTCCCGTCCCCGCGCCCGCAAAGGCACGGCTCGATCGCTCCCAGCCAGCGATCGGCGATTGCGCCGCCTCAATCTCGTCGGGACTCATCCCGGCAAAATAATTGTAACGCGCATTGTGGGTGCGGACATGCTCAAGGCACAGATAATGCCAGCTTCCGGGGCCGTCGAAATCGCCCGGCGTGAGCGGGGCGCGAAATTCACCCGGCGCAGGGCAGCCGCGCGCGGCGCAGCGCTCGGCTGCGCCCTCGATCCGTCCTTTCCATTTCTCCTGCCTCGATGCCACCGGCTTCCTCGCGCTCCAAACCGGCCTATATAGGAAGCATGATCGACACCGCCACCGGCCCCGTTGCGCGCGACATGATCGAGCGGCTGATCGAGGCCCTCGCTCCGACCAGGCTCGAGCTAGAGGATCAGAGCGACCGCCACGTCGGACACGCCGGGCACGACGGGCGCGGCGAAAGCCATTTCGCGCTCACCATCGCCAGCGCCGCTTTCGCCGGCCAGTCGCGGATCGCGCGCCAGCGACAGGTCTACGCCGCGCTCGGCGAACTGATGGAAGAGCGGGTCCATGCCCTGACGATCCGCGCTTATGCTCCGGAAGAGGCATGATCGAGACAATCACCCCGGTCACCCACGACCTGGGCGACTTCAAGGTCCGGCGAACGCTTCCGGCCAAGCAGCGCACGATGGTCGGCCCGTTCATCTTCGTCGACCAATTCGGGCCGGCGCGATTGCCCGCGGGGCATGGCATGGACGTCCGCCCCAACCCCCACATCAACCTCGCCACCGTCACTTATCTATTCGAAGGCGCGATCGAGCATCGTGACAGCCTTGGCACGCGCAAGGTCATCGAACCCGGCGCAGTCAATTTGATGACCGCCGGACGCGGGATCGTCCATTCGGAACGCTCGCCTGAAAGTGCGCGCCCGGCAGGGCCATCGCTTTACGGGATGCAGACCTGGCTCGCTTTGCCCGACGGCAAGGAGGAGATTGATCCCGCGTTCGAGAATGTCGCCGGTTCCGGCCTGCCGCTGGTCGAGGCACCGGGCGTCAAGGCGCGCGTGCTGATGGGCTCGCTATGGGGAGCGACTGCATCGGTCACCCAGCACAGCCCGACAATCTACGCCGACATCATCCTCGAGACGGGCGCGAGCGTGCCGATCGACTCCGAAGCCGACGAGCGCGGAGTCATCCTCATCGAAGGCCAGACCAGCCTCGACGACCAGCCGCTCGATCCGTTCACGCTTTATGTGCTTGCCCCCGGCGCGCCGATGCGGCTTTCCGCGTCGGCGCCGTCGCGGCTGATGCTGCTCGGCGGCGAAGCCTTTGCCACCCCGCGCCATGTGTGGTGGAATTTCGTCAGCTCGTCGCGCGACCGCATCGTGCAAGCCAAAGAGGAATGGAACTCCCGCTTGTTCCCGTTCGTCCCCGGCGACGAGGAAGAGTATATCTCCATTCCGCTGATCGCCAAGACGGTGAGCTATCCATGATCCGATATGTCCGCTCGCCGCTCCCGACCGGAGTGATCATGAACGTCGCCGAGGCCGGGCCCGAGGACGGCCCGCCGGTGATCCTGCTCCACGGATTTCCCGAATCGCACCGCACCTGGGCCAAGCTCGTGACGCTGCTGGAAAACGACTATCGTTTGATCATGCCCGACCTGCGCGGCTTCGGACAGACCGACCGCCCGCAGGATCCCGCGGCATATTCCACCGATACGCTGGTCGCCGACCTGTTCGCGCTGGCCGACGCGCGGCGGGTCGATCGTTTTGCCCTGGTCGGGCACGATTGGGGCGGCGCGGTGGCGTGGGCAGCGGCGCTGCGTGGCGATGCGCGGATCGAGCAGCTGGCAATCATCAACTCGCCCCATCCGGCGATTTTCCAGCGCTCAATCATCGAGGACCCGGCACAGCGCGCCGCCTCGCAATATATCCGCGCCTTCCGTGACCCCAAGATGGAAGCGGGCATCGCCGCCATGGGCTTTCCGGCGTTCTTCGAGAAGAGTTTCTCGAAGCACGTCGACATCGCAAAAATCTCCTCCCAGGATCGCGCGCTGAGCATTGCCGAGTGGCGCCGCCCGGGCGCGCTGACCGCGATGTTCAACTGGTATCGCGCGTCGCAGATCGTCGTCCCGGCGATGGGCGAGGAAGCACCGCTTCCCGACTGGGTGTCACGCGGCGTGCCCCGGCTCAAGATCCCGGTGCGGGTCATCTGGGGGGTCGAGGACAAGGCGTTGCTCCCGATCCAGCTCGAGGGGATTGGCGAGGTCGGCGACGATGTCGAAGTCGTGCCGCTGGTCGGCGTCGGCCATTTCGCGCCGTGGCAGGCGCCCGATCAGGTCGCCGCCGCGCTGGCGCCCTTCCTTGCCGCCGGACAAGCCGCTACAGGCGCGACGATATGACCCGCTCCACCTCGCGCTCCGCCGCCCGGCTCGCCGCCGTGCAGGCGCTCTACCAGCAGGAGATGGAGGGCACTCCGACGCCCCGCCTGATCCACGAATTCCACGCTCACCGCCTTGGCGCGACGATCGAGGATGTAACCTATGCCGACGCCGAGGAGAGCTTCTTCGACGACCTCGTCAGCGGCACATCGGCGCGGCTGGAGGAAATCGACGCGCTGATCAGCGATCGCCTCGCCGACGGCTGGAGCCTTGCCCGCCTCGACAAGCCGATGAAGGCGATCCTCCGCGTCGGGGCCTATGAATTGCTCGCCCGGGCCGACGTCCCGGTGGCGAGCGTGATCACCGAATATGTCGATGTCGCCCACGCTTTTTACGACAAGCGCGAGACCGGCTTCGTCAACGGCCTGCTCGACGCCCTCGCCAAAGTCGCGCGGCCAGCCCAGGGTTGACGATGAGCCTCGGCGAACTCGACTTCATCGAGACGCTGCGCAAACTTGCCACGCATCCCGCCGCGCGCGGACTGGCCGACGATGCGGCGGTGCTTGGCGACCTCGTCCTGACCCACGATACGATCGCCGAGGGTGTGCATTTCCTGGTCGACGATCCGCCCGCCTCGGTCGGGTGGAAGCTGGTCGCGGTCAACCTTTCGGACCTCGCCGCCAAAGGGGCCGAGCCGCTCGCTGCGCTGATGAGCGTGACCATCGCTGGCGACGGCGTGTGGGAGGAAGAGTTCGTCGCCGGAGTCGCGGCGGCGTGCGAGACCTATGGCCTCCCGCTGGTGGGCGGCGACACCATCGTCTTGCCGATCGGCGCGCCGCGGGTGCTCGGGCTGACCGCAATCGGGCGCGGGGGCGAACACGTCCCTTCGCGCAGCGGCGGCCTGGCAGGCGACACGCTGTGGCTGGTCGGCACACTCGGGGACGCCGCCGCCGGGCTCGCCGTGCTCGAGGCCGACCGCCATGCCGAAGGGGTGCTGGTCGAAGCCTATCGCCGCCCGGTGCCGCTGCTCGCCGCCGGTCGCCTGCTCGCGCCGTACGCGCATGCGATGATGGACGTGTCCGACGGGCTGCTGCTCGACCTTGAGCGGATGTGCCGCGCGAGCGGTTGCGGCGCCAAGGTCGATCTCGACGCGTTGCCGCTGACCCGCGCCTTCATTGCCGAGCGCGGGGTCGGCCGCAGCGCGCGCCTGTTCGCCGCCACCGGGGGCGACGACTATGCTTTGCTCGCTGCGCTCGCGCCCGATTTCGACCCTTTATTAAGCCTTTCTTTACCCAAAGGGGCGATTCTGACGCCGATCGGAACCCTCACTGCGGTCGACGGGATCAGCCTGTTCGACGGGTCTGGCGAGGTTCCGCTGCCGGAGCGCCTTGGTTATGAGCATCATCACCGCGACTAGACCGCGCCAATGGCTGATCGCCGCGCTCGGGCTCGCCTCGGGAATGGCCGCAGCGGTGTTGCTCCACTAACCGAAAATGCTTCGATCAAAGCCGCTTGCCAGCGCGCCAAACCCCGTTACACCTTCCCCATTCGTCTAGCGCACGCCGGCCTGCCGGGTCGTCCGCTCCACGGTCAATTGGGGGAAATTCATTACCATGAACCTGGTACTTATCGCGATTGCCTGCGGCGTCGTCGCGCTGCTCTACGGCATTTTGACCAGTCAGCAGGTGCTTCGCGCATCGCCCGGAAACCAGCGCATGATCGAGGTCGCCGCGGCGATCCAGGAAGGCGCTTCGGCCTATCTGCGCCGCCAGTATATGGCGATCACCATCGTCGGCGTGGTTGTCGCGGCGATCGTGTTCGCATTCCTCGGGCCGGTTTCGGCAGGGGGCTTCGTGCTCGGCGCCATCCTGTCGGGTGCGACCGGTTTTGTCGGCATGAACATCTCGGTTCGGGCCAATGTCCGCACCGCGCAAGCCGCGTCCGAAGGCCTCCAGCAAGGATTGACGATGGCGTTCCGCGCCGGGGCGATCACCGGCATGCTCGTCGCCGGCCTCGCTTTGCTCGCGATCGCCAGCTTCTTTTATTACCTCGTCGCCGTGGCCGGCAACGCGCCCGGCGACCGCATCGTCATCGACTCGCTCGTCGCGCTGGCGTTCGGCGCCTCATTGATCTCGATCTTCGCGCGGCTTGGCGGCGGCATCTTCACCAAGGCCGCCGACGTCGGTGCCGACCTGGTCGGCAAGGTCGAGGCCGGGATTCCCGAGGATGACCCCCGCAACCCCGCCGTCATCCCCCCCAATGTCGGCGCCAATTTCGGGGAGTTCGCCCGCCATGCGGGCGCAATCGCCGACATTGTCACCGAGGTTGTCGGCTATCACCGCGGGGTTGCGGGGGTCATCCTCGGGGATCCCGGCCTCGACCTTGCCGACCAGATCGGCGCCGACATCGGCCGCCTTGGTGAAGATGCCGCCGCCGAGGCGGGCGAAGATCGAGATCAGCGAGGCTCCGAAGGCCAGCGCGACCAGCGCGTCGATCACGGTGCGGTCGTCGGGTGCGCGGCCCTGGACCCCGACCAGCACGTAGAAGAAGCCGGCGATGGCGAGCAGGGCAAGGCCGG
>JAJAYY010000032.1 GCA_026785965.1 Sphingomonas bacterium | reverse complement strand
GGATCGGGCAGCCGCCGCGACCAGCGGTCGTTGAGCGCCGACGGCGGGCAGATGATGATCCGTCCCACCATTTCCTCTTTCGCCGCCCCCGCCACCGGCCTTAGCTCGCCGAGCGGGACGCCCAATTCCTCGTACAGCCGGCACAACCGGTCCATCGCGCCGTGAGTATAGATCGGATCGTGATGCCCGCGCGCCCGCAGCTCGGCGATCACCCGCTGCGCCTTGCCCAGCGCATAGGCCCCGACCAGCACGCACCGTCCTGGCTCGTGATGGAGGCGGTGGAGCAGCCGGTCGATCTCGGCGCCGGTGTCGGGATGGCGGAATATTGGCAGGCCGAAGGTCGCTTCGGTGATGAAGATGTCGCACGGCACGACCACGAACGGCGCACAGGTCGGGTCGGGTCGGCGCTTGTAATCGCCCGATACGACCACGCGCTCGCCGCGATAGTCGAGCACGATCTGGGCCGATCCGAGGACATGCCCAGCGGGGACGAAGCTGACCTCGACCTCGCCCAAATTTATCGTTTCGCCATACGCCACGGGGGTGGCCGCTTGCTGGCCATAGCGCACATCCATGATCGCCAGCGTTTCGGGCGTCGCCCACACCGCTCCATGCCCGCCGCGCGCATGATCGGCATGGCCATGCGTAACCAGTGCGCGATCCTTCGGCTGCGAGGGATCGACCCACGCGTCGGCGGGTTTGACATAGATGCCTTCGGGAAAAGGCTCGATCCAGTTGCCGAGGCGGGCCATATGCCAAGCATAGCCGTTGAAACGCCGCGCGGTTCCCGGCGCACATTGAAAGGGTAGACATGCAGGAAATGAGTCTTTGGGGCATTGCGACGATCGTCGGACCGATCATCTTATTATTGCTGTTCACATGGGTCATCGTTCGCAACCGCTCGTCGCGCACCAGCAAAAGCGTCACCGAACAAGCAACCAAGGCCAATTATGCGGCCGAGGACCAGGCGCACAAGGACGACGCCGTCTGACCGCGACACTACCGGACGTCATCGAAACATGGTTCGCCGCGCGCCACTGGCGCCCGCGGCGGCATCAGCTCGCCATGCTCGACGCGGCGCACGACGGGGTTCACGCCTTGCTCGTCGCGGCGACTGGCGCGGGCAAGACGCTCGCTGGCTTCCTGCCGACGATCGTCGATCTGGCGAACAGCCCGGCCGAGGGGCTTCACACGCTCTACGTCTCGCCGCTGAAAGCGCTGGCGGTCGATGTCCAACGCAATTTGATGACCCCGATCGAGGAGATGGCGCTGCCGATCCGGGTTGAAACGCGCAGCGGCGACACATCCTCGGATCGCAAGGCGCGCCAGCGGATCAGGCCGCCGCAAATCCTGCTCACCACCCCCGAATCGCTCAGCTTGCTGCTCAGCTACCCCGACAGCAAACTGCTGTTCGAAGGGCTCAAGACCGTCGTCGTCGACGAAATTCACGCCTTCGCCAAGGAAAAGCGCGGCGATCTGCTCAGCCTGTCGCTCGCCCGGCTTCAGGCCCTCGCCCCCAAGATGCGCCGCGTCGGCCTGTCCGCCACGATCAGCGATGCCGACGCCTACCGCGCCTGGCTCGCTCCAGATGGCGACATCGATACGGTCCGGCTGATCAAGGGCGATCCCGGCGCCGAGCCCGATCTGTCGATCCTGATCCCCGACGGGCGCATCCCATGGTCGGGCCATTCGGGCCGCTACGCCGCCAAGCAGGTGATGGAGCTGATCGAGGCGCATGCCACCACGCTCGTCTTCTGCAACACCCGCAGCCTTGCCGAATTGATCTTCCAGCAATTGTGGGCGGTCAACGACCAGGCGCTGCCGATCGGAGTCCATCACGGCAGCCTCAGCCTCGAAGCGCGGCGCAAGGTCGAGGCGGCGATGAGCGACGGACGGCTGCGCGGGCTGGTCGCGACCGCCAGCCTCGATCTCGGCATTGATTGGGGCAATGTCGACCTTGTCGTCCAGATGGGCGCACCCAAGGGCAGCTCGCGGCTGCTGCAGCGGATCGGCCGCGCCAATCACCGCCTCGACGAGCCGTCGAAGGGGATCATCGTCCCCGGCAACCGGTTCGAATATCTCGAAGCCCAGGCCGCACTCGACGCGATCGCGGACCGCGAGCTCGATCCCGAGCAATTCCGCCCCGGAACGCTCGATGTCCTTGCCCAGCATATCCTTGGCATCGCCTGCGCCGGCCCGTTCGATGAAGCCGAACTGCTCGCCGAGGTCCGCTCCGCGGCCCCCTATGCCGGACTGACCGACGCGGCATGGCGCCGCGTGCTCGAATATATCGCCACCGGCGGCTATGCGCTTCGCGCCTACGACAAATATAAGAAACTGGTTGAGGAAACCCCCGGCCGCTGGCGCCTGACTCGCCCGCAAATTGCCGCACAGCACCGCCTCAACGCCGGGATCATCGTCGACGCGCCGATGATGGACGTCCGCTTCAAGAATGGCCGCAGCCTCGGCCGGGTCGAGGAGGGCTTTGCCGCGACCCTGACCATCGGCGACCACATCTTCTTCGGCGGGCTTGGGCTTGAAGTCGTCGGCATGAAAGACAGCGATATCCTGGTCCGCGCCTCGGCCAAGGCGGCGCGGCTGGTCACCTATGGCGGGCAGCGCATGTCGATGTCGACCCACCTCGCCGAGCGGGTGCGCATTTACCTCGCGACTCCCGCCGAATGGCGGCGCTTCCCCGACGATGTCCGCGAATGGCTCGAGGTCCAGCAGCGCCGCTCGATCCTCCCTCAGCCCGACGAATTGCTGGTCGAGACCTTCCCCCACGAGGGCCGCCACTTCATGTGCATCTACAGCTTCGAAGGCTGGAACGCGCACCAGTCGCTCGGTATGCTGATCACCAAGCGGATGGAGACCGCCGGGCTGAAGCCGTTGGGCTTCGTCGCCAATGATTATGCGCTCGCCTGCTACAGTCTCGATCCGGTGCTCGACCCCAGGCCGCTATTCTCGCCCGACATCCTTGAACAGGAATTCGTCTTGTGGGTCGAGCAGTCGCAATTGCTCAAGCGCGCGTTTCGCGAGGTTGCAGTGATCGGCGGACTGGTCGAGCGTCAGCACCCCGGCAAGCGCAAGTCGGGGCGCCAGGTGAGCTTTTCGACCGACCTCATCTACGACGTGCTGCGCAAATATGAACCCGAGCATCTCCTGCTCAAGGCCGCGTGGTCGGACGCGCGTGCAAGGATGACCGAGCTTGGTCGCCTCGCCCGGCTGGTCGATCGCGCCGCTGCGACGATGGTCCATGTCGCGGCGACCCGTGTCACTCCCTTGGCGGTGCCGCTGATGGTCGTCATCGGGCGCGAGGCGGCGCCGGGCGGAAGCGCCGACGAATCGCTGCTGATCGAGGCCGAAGCGCTCGCCGCTGAAGCGATGCGGCTCGATTGATTCATGGCATCGCCAGGCAATCCGGCTACTAAGGCAATATGCGAATCCTCGTCCTTGCCGCCGTTCAGCTCGCTCTGTGTGGCTGCGTCACCTCGGTCGCCAAGACCGCGTTCGATGTCGTCACGCTCCCGGTCAAAATCGTCTCGAAGGGCGTCGACCTCGCCACCACCAGCCAGTCCGAAGCCGACCAGAAGCGCGGCCGCAATTTGCGCCGGGCCGAAGAAGACGCCGGCCGCGCTGCCCGGGCGCGCGAGAAAGCGTGCGCCGCGGCCACCCGCCGCGGCCAAGCTTGCGCAGCGGCCGACCCACTCGCTCCGCGCGCCGACTAAGCGCGGCGATGCGCTATTTCCTCGACACCGAATATAATGGCTTCGGCGGCGCCTTGCTCAGCCTCGCGCTCGTTCCCGAGGATGGCGGCGAAGAATTCTACCTGGTGCTTGCATTCGTCGGCGCGCTCGATCCGTGGGTCGAGCGTCACGTCATCCCTTACCTCGACACCGTCCCCGAGGCGCTGCGCGCGCCGCACATGAGCCGCCACGCCGCCGCCCAGGCGCTTGGCGCGTGGCTGTCGGATGACCCCGAGCCAGTGATCGTCGCCGACTGGCCCGAGGATCTCGCCCAGCTCGCGATGCTGCTGATCACCGGACCTGGCCAGATGATCAGCGTTCCCGCGCTGACCCTGCGCTTCGAGCCGCTGCAGGGGTTCTCGACTGCCGCCAACAGCGCGGTGCCGCACAATGCGCTCCACGACGCTCGCGCGCTTCGCGATCATGTGATCAACCACTTGGAATAGCCCCCGCTTCGGGTCTACAGCGGCGATCATGGTTCCCTTTTCGTTCGCCGGTCATGATTTTCTCGCCAGCCCCGACGGCGCGCTTCACTGGCCCGCGCAAGCTGCACTCCTGGTCGCCGACCTGCATCTTGAAAAGGCCAGCTGGTTCGCGCGGCTCGGGCAAATGCTTCCGCCGTATGATTCGCACGCCACGCTGTCCGCGCTCGCGCACGACATCGACCGCTGCGGGATTACCCGCTTGTACTGCCTTGGCGACAGCTTTCACGACCGCTTCGGCTGCGACCGGCTACCCGTTGCGGCGCGCGACCTGCTGACCTCGCTGACCGAGCGGCTCGATTGGGTATGGATCGTCGGCAATCACGACGCCGGCTTCATCGATCATATCGGCGGCCGCCTCGCCGAAGAGGTCGAGGTCGCCGGGGTGATGCTCCGCCACGAGGCGGTACAAGGCGATGTAACCCCCGAGATTTCGGGCCATTATCATCCCAAGCTGCGGCTCTCCATGAAGGGCCGCCACGTCTCGCGCCGTTGTTACGTCGCGACCGCGACCAAGCTCATTTTGCCCGCATACGGCGCGCTCACCGGCGGGCTCGACGCGCATCATCCCGAGATATTGAAGAAGGTCGGTCCCGGCGCATCGGCGCTGGTGCCCGTGACCGATCGCCTGCTGCGGTTCCCGATCGCGGCTTAAGCGAGCTTGGCGGGAATCAACCCGCGCACGATGTTGCCGATGATGAATCCGTTGGCGAGGTCGGCTGGAGTCAGTTCGGCCTCTTGCGCGCGGCCCTCGTCGATCAGCTTGCCGCGCAAAATGCCCGGTATCAGCCCCCGGTCCAACGCCGGGGTAAGCAGCTTTCCGTCGCGCTCGACGAAGATCGTCGTCCGACTGCCCTCGGTAAGCCGCCCGTCGGGATCGACGAAGATCGTCTCATACGCCGCATTCTGCTGCCGCGCCTGGTCATAGAAGCGCCGATCGGTGGTCTTGTGGCGCAGGCGGAAATCGCTCGGCGCGACCGGTAGCGGCGCCAGCGCGACCGTTACCGGGGTCTCGGCGGGTTCGTCGAATTGTTTGACCTCGATCGCCATCGCTCCGGTGCGCGACAGCAACAGCCGCACCATCGCTCGCTCCTTGCGCCCGAACGTCGCCGCCTGGAGCTCGTTGCGCGCGGCATGGCGGTCGAACCGGAAATCGAGCGCTTCGGTCGACGCGCGCAGCCGATCGAGATGGCGATCGAGCTCCCTGATCCCCTCTTCGGGATCGAAGCGCATCGTCTCGATGAGGTCGAAGTCCTGGCTTTGCGTGCGCACGAATTCCCCTTTGAGCAGGCACTCGGCCCATTCATCGCGTGCGATGCTGTCGACGACAAGCCCCGAACCGAGCCCGAGGCGAGCATGGGTTGCGCCGCGGCGCCATTCGAGCGTCCGGATCAGGACGTTGAACGCCGCGTCGCCGCCCGGTTCGATCCACCCCATCGACCCGGTATAGGCGCCGCGCGGCTCGGGCTCGAGCCTCCGCAATGCCTCGATCGCCACGATCTTGGGGGCGCCGGTGACCGAACCGCAGGGGAAAATCGTCATCAGCACATCGATCGCGTCGATGCCCTCGAGCACCCGCGCCGTGATCCGACTGACCATCTGGTGAAGCGTCGGGAAGCTTTCGACCGCGAACAATTCGGGCACCGCGACGCTCCCTGTCTCGCTCACCCGCGCCAGGTCGTTGCGCATCAAATCGACGATCATCAGATTTTCCGCGCGCTGTTTGTCGTCGCTGGCAAGCGCCGCGGCTTCGGCGCGGTCGGCAGCGGGGTCGGCGCGGCGCGGCGCGGTGCCCTTCATCGGCTTGGCCTCGATTACGCCGTCGTGGATGGTGAAGAATTGCTCGGGCGACAGCGACACCAGCACCATATCGTCATGGCGGATCACCCCGCCCCACCCCGCCGCCGACGATCGCCTGAGCCGGGCGTAAACGCCAAGCGGGTCGCCCGCCACCGCGACGTCGCAGCCAAAGGTCAGATTGGCCTGATAGAAATCGCCGGCGAACAGATGCTCGCGCACTTCGCCCGCCGCTTGCTCATAAGCCGCGCGCTCGATCCGCGGGCGCGGTTTGCCGACCATCGCGCCGTCGGGCGCGGGCAGAAGCGCGCCAAGGTCGGGGACCTCGAACCCGTCGTACAGCCCGAATGCCAGCAACGGCGCCGCGCCTGGGCGCGCGCTCGCCGCCAGCTTCGGGTCGAGCGCGTAGCTTGCTTCAAACGCGAGATAACCCGCTGCATGCGCACCCGCGGCAACGCCGGCGCGGATCCGCTCGAGCGCGGGCACCACCTCGTCGATCGAGCGCGCCACGATTGTTTCTCGCGGTTCGGCGTAAAGCCGCGGCGGGGCGCCGTCGGGGCGCGCATCGTCGAACAGGTTCCACATCGTCCCGCCATTGCGCCGCGGCGGTGGCGTTCGTAAACCCTGCTCCTTCAACCAGGGGATATTGTCCGATGCGTTCGCTACTTTTCGCCGCTGCTTTGCTCATTGCCGCACCCGCCGCCGCCCAGTCGATCGACCCGGCGGTCAAGGCGCGCATCGACCGCATCCTCAAGGCCACCCCGCTGATCGACGGCCACAACGACCTGCCCGAGCAATTGCGCGAGCATTACGGCTACAAGATCGACCGCCTCGCCAGCGGGACCGCGGCGTGGCAGCCCCAGGCGCTGATGACCGACATGGCCCGGCTTCGCGCCGGGCGCGTCGGCGGGCAATTCTGGTCGGTCTATATCGACGGCACCGTCACCGGCGACGAAGCCATCCGCCAGACGATCGAGCAGATCGACATCGTCCACCGCCTCGTCGCGGCCTACCCCACTGACCTCGCCTTCGCGCGCACCGCCGACGACATCGTGCGCATCCACCGCGCCGGGCGAGTCGCCTCGCTGATCGGGATTGAAGGCGGGCGCCAGATCGGCGGCAGCCTGGCCGCGCTGCGCTCATTCTACCGGCTTGGCGCGCGCTACATGACGCTGACCCACAACCAGACCACCGAATGGGCCGACAGCGCGACCGACGACCCCAAATATGGCGGCCTGTCGCCGTTCGGCCTCAAGGTCGTCGGCGAAATGAATCGCCTCGGCATGCTGGTCGATTTGAGCCACGTCTCGCCCGACGTCATGCGCCAGGCGATTGCCGCCAGCCGCGCCCCGGTGATCTTCTCGCATTCGTCGGCCGGGGGGCTCAATGGCCATCCGCGCAACGTGCCCGACGATGTGCTTCGGCTGCTCCCCGCCAACGGCGGGGTGGTGATGGTCAATTGGGTTCCCGGCTTCCTCTCCCCCGGCGTGTGGCGCTGGGACGGCTTGCGTAGCGCCGAGGAAGCGCGGCTGAAGTCGATCCATCGCGCCAGCAAGGCGGCGGTGGCCGATGGCGTCAAAGCCTGGCAGGCCGCCAACCCGCGTCCCGCCGTGACCGTCACCGAAGTTGCCGACCATGTCGACCATGTCGCCCGGGTCGCGGGCCATGATCATGTCGGAATTGGCGCCGACCTTGACGGCATCCCGTACACGCCGACCGGGCTCGAAGGCGTCGAGACGTATCCGCGGCTGTTCGCCGAGCTGATCCGTCGCGGCTGGACCGACGCCAACCTTGCCAAGCTCGCCGGCGGCAACGCGCTCCGTGCGCTGCGCGGTGCCGAGGCGGCGGCTGCGGCGCTCAGCAACCAGCCGCCGGCGCTCGACCAGCTTCCCTGATCTTCGACCAACGGCGGGTCTGTTCGCTTGCGCACCGCGCGCGACCGCCCCAGGTAGGCGCCACTTCAGGTGGAGAATGAGATGACGCGTTTGCTGCTCGCCGCTTTGCTTTCCGGATCGGCTTGTCCGGCCCTCGCCGACGTGCCCAAACCCGCCGCGCTCACCGCCGACGGCGTTCCCGCCATCCCCGATGCGCTCGCCGCCGCGTCGCGCCCCTATATGGAATCGCGCAGCGCGAGCTTTGCCGGTTGGAATGCCGCCGACCGCTCGATGCTCATCTCGACCCGCTTCGGCAACGTCAGCCAGCTCCACCGCGTCGCTGGCCCGATGATGGATCGCCGCCAGATCAGCTTCGAGGCCGAGCCGATCGGTGGCAGCTGGTCACCGACTGGAGACAGCCTGGTCGTCACCAAGGACAATAATGGCGACGAATTCTTCCAGCTTTACACGCTGGCGAATGGTCGCCTCAATATGCTCACTGCGGGAGGCAAAAGCCGGAACGGGCTCGGCCCGTGGAGCCATGACGGCAAGTTGATCGGGTTCAGCTCGACCGAACGCAACGGCACCGACACCGACCTTTACGTCATGGACCCGCGCAACCCCGCCTCGAAACGCCGCGTCGCCGAGGTCAAGGGCGGCGGCTGGGGCATCGTCGGCTTCGCGCCCGGCAACCGCACGGCGCTCATTGCCGAAAGGATCTCGGTCGAAAAGAGGGATCTTTATCTGCTCGACGTCGCCAGCGGCAAGCTCACTCCGATCGGCGATCATCGCCAGTCGATCGCTTATGGCCGTGGCGAATTCGCTCCCGATGGCACGCTGTGGGTCACGTCCGACGAAGGCAGCGACGTCCAGCGCCTGGGCATGCTCGACCTCGCCACCGGGCGCTTCACGCCGCGCGGTCCTGCCTCGCGCTGGGACGTCGAAAGCTTCGCGCTGAGCAAGGATGGCCGCTCGATCGCGGTCGTCACCAATGAAGCCGGGATCAGCAAGCTCGCGCTGTACGACGTGCGAAGCGGACGGAGCCGGCAAGTCCCTGCGCTGCCCGCCGGCACGATCGGCGGACTCGAATTCGCGCCGTGGGGCACGCTCGGCCTGTCGCTCAATTCAGCCAGAAGCCCGACCGATGCCTATGCGCTCGACCCGGCGACGCTCAAGCTCACGCGCTGGACCCAAAGCGAGACTGGCGGCCTCGACCCCAACATCAATGTCGAGCCCGAACTGGTCGAAGTGAAAAGCTTCGACCGCGAACCCGTCTCGGGCTTTCTCTATCGCCCCGATCCGCGCAAATTCCCCGGCAAGCGACCGCTGATCGTCAACATCCACGGCGGCCCCGAAGGCCAGACCCGCCCCGGCTTCCTCGGGCGCAACAATTATCTTCTCAACGAGCAAGGCATCGCGATCTTCCTTCCCAACGTTCGTGGCTCGACCGGCTATGGCAAGCGCTTCGTCAGCCTCGATAATGGCCCGTTCAAGCGCGAGGATTCGGTCAAGGACATTGGTGCCTATCTCGACCGGCTGTCGGCCGATCCCGGCCTTGATCCGGCGCGCATGGCAGTCACTGGCGGAAGCTATGGTGGCTATATGTGCTACGCCTCGGCGATCGCCTATGCGACCCGCTTCACCGGTGCGTTGTGCAACGTCGCCATCTCCAACTTCGTCACTTTCCTCGAAGGCACGCAAAGCTATCGCCGCGATTTGCGCCGGGTCGAATATGGCGACGAGCGCATTCCCGCCCAGCGCGCCAAGCTGGAGGAAATCTCGCCGCTGCGCCGCATCGCCGAAATCAAGGCGCCGCTGTTTGTCGTCCAGGGCGCCAACGACCCGCGTGTCCCCAAGGCCGAGGCCGACCAGATCGTCAAGGCGATCCGCGCGCGTGGCGGCACTGCCTGGTACCTCGTCGGCGAAAATGAAGGCCACGGCTTCGCCAAGAAGGAAAATCAGGACTATCTGTTCTGGAACACCCTCATGTTCTGGGACCAGACCCTGCTCAAATGACCACCCAAGCCACCCCCCCGCTCCGCGCCGCGATCATCCCGGTGACGCCGCTCCAGCAGAATTGCACCTTGCTGTGGTGCACCGCGACGATGCGCGGGGCGTTCGTCGATCCCGGCGGCGACCTTGATCTGCTCAAGTCGGCGATGACCCAGCATGGCGTCACGATCGAGAAGATCCTGCTCACCCACGGACACATCGACCATTGCGGATCGGCCGGGATCCTTGCCGCCGAACTGGGCGTGCCGATCGAGGGCCCGCATGAGGACGATCGCTTCTGGATCGACCGCCTCGCCGAGGACGGCGCGAAATATGGCGTAACCGGCCAGCCGTTCGAGCCCGACCGCTGGCTGGTTGACGGCGACACCGCCACGGTTGGCCAATTGACCTTCAACGTCCGCCACTGCCCCGGCCACACCCCGGGCCATATCGTCTTCCACCATCCCGAATCCTCGCTCGCGATGGTCGGCGATGTCCTGTTCAAGGGTTCGATCGGGCGCACCGATTTTCCGCGCGGGAATCATCAGGATCTGCTCGATTCGATCGTCCAGCGCTTGTGGCCGATGGGCAATGATACCGCGTTCGTCCCCGGCCACGGCGCGATGTCGACCTTCGGGCAAGAGCGCGCGACTAATCCGTTCGTAGCCGATCGTGTGCTGGCGAAGACCGGAAACGTCTCAGTTTGAATTCGTGGAATGTCCGCTTTCGACCCATTGCGGACACGAGAGGTGTATTCGACGGCTGATTTGGATCATAGCAGCTAAACTCACGGCGACATCGCCACTCGCGCAAATTTTCTCCCCACACCGAGCGCACCTCAGCCCAGCCGTAACCGGTCAGGGAGTGCCACCTTCAGTTGCTGGTCAGTTCAGTCGGCAAGACTACAGGAACTAGGAACACACCCCCGGCCTCCGTACCCAGCGCCCACCGTATCTGACCCGGAAAATCGCCGTAGCGGCTGACCCGCAAGGCGACGTACTCACCTATGCGAAGCAGTTCATCGGATTCCACGCGGAAGCCACCCCCGGACAAGTTCGTAACCGTTACCGGTATATTGTTCCCATCGGCCGTCACGAGAGTAGCAGAATGCCTTCCCTCAATTCTTGGGGGACGCTTGATATGCTTTTCCCGCACACTTGATCTGGATTGGATCGCCATGTTGGCAAGCTATCAAAGGCCAATGACTAATTCGTAAACTTGAACAGAGAAGGACAATATGCCGCGCCGCGCGACTAGGCGCTTTGATTATCGAAGCCGGGCGAGCAACAGTTCGAAGACGGCCGGATAAATTGGCCGGATAAATTTCACGCCTGCGCTGAACCGTTCAACCCAACGAACCTCGGCCTCAAGGACATCCAGCCCGTCGAACTTTACCCAGTGCCGCTCGCCTACCGATGGACGATCTACAAATTCGACCCTGCAGCCTGACGGGGATACGTTTGACGTCTGAACAAAGTAATTCTTTCGACCACTCCGCCTGACCAGGATTTGAGCTTTCAGCGAGACACGCTTGTGCTGGCGCGGCGTCTCGGCGGCTGGCTCGATCGGCTCAGGACGGAACGACAATCCCGCGACCCCGTCGGTATACCACCGAACATTCGCAGGCATCTTGCCCAGCCCTAGAACTGAGAGCGTGAACTGCACTCCGGGCAACAGGGCCAACGCCGATTTAATCCTGCAGCCGTCGTAGGAAAGATTAAGGACCGTCACGCTGGCCACCGATCCGTCCCCTAAGATCGCGACAGCGGGCAGCTCCACGTTACGCCTTAGTTTGCGCGGCCGCTTCGGCTTTTGGTTCGGTTCAAAGACGTCCTCACTGAGCGCCATCATGGTCACCACCGGCGAATTATAAGAATCTCCGGGCATCCGTGATAATCCATCCATATAGCCCATTCGTCTGGGGCGGGAAGCAGCCCAGAACTTACGCCGCGGCGAATTAACAATTCATTATAATTGCGCAAAATGGTTCGGATTCGCATCGGATTAGAAAAAACGCGCCATGACTATTGCCGCCAATCCGGGCGGGCGCGAGGCCGAGTAACGTTTGCAGGAAGCTATTCGACTAACGCCCGCTTTCCACCCAAAGCAGACGTAGTGCGCGCAATTCAAACTGAGACAATGGTCTCGGGCGTGAAGCGCTTGCGTCGCCAGCCCATTTCGCTATAGGGCGCACTCGTTAGCGACGATCCGGCCGCCGCCGCGGGGATTTCCCGATGAGCTGGGCGCGGAAAGTCGCCAATTTTTTTGGCATCAAGTTTGAGGTTGAGCCTTTATGGCCGTTCCTAAGAGAAAAACGTCGCCTTCGAAGCGCAATATGCGTCGCAGCCATCACGCGCTCGACGTTCCGGCGTTCCAGGAATGCCCGAATTGTGGCGAGCTCAAGATCCCGCACAATCTGTGCGCCGCCTGCGGCCATTATAACGGCCGCGAGGTCGTTTCGACCGAGGTCTAGGGCATCGCGGCCGACGGCACCCCACGCATGGTGAGCCCACGCATCGCGATTGACGCCATGGGCGGAGACCTCGGCGCGGCGGTGATCATCGCCGGGATGGCGCGCGCCCGTCGCAAGGACCGCGCGCTCCATTTCGACCTCTACGGCGACGAGAAAATCATCGCCGCCGAGCTCGCCAAGCACCGCCCCCTGCTCGAGGCGGTCACCATCCATCACACCACCGACTCGATCGAGGCAACCGAAAAGCCGAGCCAGGCGATTCGCCGCGCCAAGACCACCTCGATGGGGCAGGTCATCAACGCGGTGAAAATCGGCACCGCGCACGCCGCTCTGTCGGCCGGCAATACCGGCGCGCTGATGGCGATGGCCAAGCTCGCGCTGCGCACCATGCCCGGCATCGATCGTCCCGCGCTGGCCGCCCTCCTCCCCTCGCTCGGGCCGACCGACCTCGTCATGCTCGACCTTGGCGCCAACACCGAGTGCGACGCGCAAAACCTCGTCCAGTTCGCCGTCATGGGGGCGGCTTATGCG
>JAJAYY010000031.1 GCA_026785965.1 Sphingomonas bacterium | reverse complement strand
TCGGCCTTGCTCCGCGCAATTGCGCTGCGGGTCGCGGCCAGGAAGGCGCCCGGCGTTGCGCCCACAGCCTGGCGCCCGAGCGCGGTGATAGCGCCGGGCTGTTCGGGAACGATCGTTTCGAGCACCAGCTCATCCGAGCGGTCGAACGCGGTGCGCACCGAACGGTCGCACCAGCGTGTGCGGCGGTCGAGCGTGTGGAAGGTGCCGAACAGATAGATGGTGGTGTCGCCGTCGCGCACTTCCCACAGTGCGGGCGTCGCCTCGCGCGTCGGAATCGAGAGCAGATTGGTGGCGGTCGGGAAGGCGGGGCCTGCACCGGCCGGCGCAGCCACGGCGAGGCCGAGCGCAACCAGCGCCTGCGTCAGGATTAAGCGTCGAACCCGGGGCGAACTGCGCCCGTCGGTAGCCACTATTACCATGATCTGCGACCCCCCGGCCGGTGATCACTCAGTCATGGCATCTAATGGTTAATGGTCAACTGTTGCGCTTGAAATTATTACCAGAATGCGATGAACCGAGGCGCGCCGACCTCACTGGACCCGGCTTACCCGATGGCCCTGCCGCCGAAGCAGGCCGACGACCGAGCGATCCCCCGCGAGATGGCCCGCGCCAACCGCCATGAACACCGTTCCGGGCGTGGCGAGGCGCCGATCGACCCATTCCACCCAGCGTGCATTGCGGTCAGTGAACATCATTTTGTAGAGCGCCGGGCTGTCCGTGTCGCTCTGCTGGATCGCGCTTGCCACCGCTTTGGCGTCGCCGTGGTTCCACGCTTCGAGCATCTTGCTGATCTCGCTGCCCATCGCCGCGCTGTCCTCGAGCGAGGATTCGAGCAACTTGATCTGTTCGGCTTCGGACAGCGCCGCGAACATGCCGAGCTGGTCGTCGATCGTTTCGACCGAGCCGAGTTTCTTTCCGCTCGTCGTGGCAGCCTTCTTGAGCACCGCCTCGGCGCCCGCCTCCGGGCCCATGCCAAGCTTGCCGAACTGCAACGTGGTCAGCGTCAGCGACGCGAAAAACGGCTTGTACTTGTCGAGCGCATTGGCCGGCATGCCATATCCCTTGAGCGTCGCCGCCAGCGCCTGCTGCGACTTGAGCGACAGCTTCGAGGTCAGCGTCTTGCCGGTCGTGTCGAGCGCATATTTGAGCACGATCGGACCAAGCTCGGCCGGATTATCGGGCGTGATCACTTCAAGCACGACATCCTGCGAGGCGTCGAACGCCTGGCGCACCTCGTCGTTGAACCAGTCGCGCTTGCCATCGAGCGCATGGAACGTGCCGAACAGATAGATCGTCGTGTCGGCATCCTTGACCACCCACATCGCCGGCTCGGCATCGGGCAGGGCAGGGACAGCGGCAGGGGCCGGCGCGGCGCCAATCAGCAGCGCGGGAAGCAACGCAGCAGAGGCGCGGCGGAACAGGGTTTTCATCATCGTCACTCCGATACTCGTCGCCGGCTTTGCCCAGCGTGAACAAGATGGGCTCAGCGCGCGCGCCATTTGCGCCACAGATAGACCACCCCGCCACCGCCGAGCGCAATCAAATAGATCGCCCAGTCGTTGGGTTCGGGCAGGACGCCGGCCTTGCCCAGCGCCCACCATAAGGGGAACAGCGTCGCGTAGAGGTAGTAAGAGGCGGTCGAGCCCCACAGATTGTCGGCCAGTTCGACCTCGTCGATGGCTTTGTAAAAGCGCCAGGTGGCGTAACTGAAGGCAATCAATAACGCGCCGGTGATGGCCACGGCGAGCGGTTGCGGGACACGTGCCCAGATGGCGTCGGGCTCGAGATCGCTGCCGCCGGCGGCAATTCCGGTGAAGAGACCCGCGAGCGCTCCTCCAATCATCAGCACGCCAAGGCTCATCCAGAAGGTCCGCCGCCGCCGCGCCTCGATGCGTTCGCCTTCGCCTTGCTCAGTCATGTTTGCCCCCGTCATTGAAAATCTCCTCGATCGGTTGCGCGAACAGCCGCGCCAGCTTGAACGCGAGCGGCAGCGAGGGATCATGCTTGCCAGTCTCGATCGCGTTGACCGCCTGGCGCGAGACGTCGAGCCGGCCGCCAAGTTCGGCCTGGCTCCAGCCCCGTTCGGCGCGCAATATCCGCAACCGGTTTTCCACTGATCCTCTCCCTACCGCCTGACTCAAAGTCAGGTTGTCCTGACTAAATGTCAGCGAGTCGCGACTATGTCAAGTCTACCTTCCAAAGTGCCAGCAAGACCTTACATCGACGCCACCCGCTTGCCCGTCGCGGCGCAATGCGCCAAAGCCGCGCGCAACGACCAGCGCACAGTGGGACATAAGCCTTGGCCTTGAGTTTCCAGGACCTGATCCTGACGCTTCATCATTATTGGGGGGATCGCGGCTGCGCGATCTTGCAGCCCTACGACATGGAGATGGGGGCAGGGACGTTCCATCCCGCAACGGTGCTGCGCGCGCTTGGGCCGAACCCGTGGAAATGCGCTTATGTCCAGCCATGCCGCCGCCCGACCGACGGGCGCTATGGCGAAAACCCCAATCGGCTCGGCCATTATTATCAATATCAGGTGATGCTCAAGCCGAGCCCGCAGGACCTCCAGCAGCAATATCTCGGCAGCCTCGACGCGATCGGAATCGATCCGCTCAAGCATGACATCCGCTTTGTCGAGGACGATTGGGAAAGCCCGACGCTCGGCGCGTGGGGTCTCGGCTGGGAAGTGTGGTGCGACGGGATGGAAGTGACCCAATTCACTTACTTCCAGCAGGTCGGCGGGTTCGACTGCAAGCCGGTCGCGGGTGAGCTCACTTACGGGCTCGAGCGGCTGGCGATGTACATCCAGGGCGTCGACAACGTGTTCGATCTGCGCTTCAACGATGCCGGCGTCACCTACGGCGATGTGTTCCTCGAAAATGAAAAGCAGATGTCGAAATGGCACTTCGAAGTCGCCGACACCGACGCCTTGTTCGACTTGTTCAAGAAAGCCGCCGCCGAGGCCGAAAACAGCCTTGCCGCCGGGGTCCCGATCGCGGCCTATGAGCAAGCGATCAAGGCGAGCCACATCTTCAACACGCTCCAGGCGCGCGGGGTGATTTCGGTCGCCGAGCGCCAGGCCTACATCGGCCGCGTCCGCGACCTGTCGAAAGGCGCGTGCGAGGCATGGATGACGCACATGGGATATGCGGCGTGAGCGGCCGGGCCGACTTCCTGCTCGAGCTGTTGTCGGAGGAAATTCCGGCGCGGATGCAGGCCAAGGCGCGCAATGATCTGGCGCGGATGTGCGCCGAGCAATTGGCCGTGGCGGGGCTCGCGACGAGTGGGATCACGACTTACTCGACCCCGCGCCGGCTGGTTCTGATCGCTCGAGACTTGCCGCTCGCGACGGAGGCGGTGTTGGAGGAATTGAAGGGCCCGCGCACCTCGGCGCCGCCGCAAGCGCTCGACGGATTTTTGCGCAAGACCGGGCTCAGTTTGGCCGATCTCCAAGACCGCGACGGGGTGTGGTTCGCGACGCTCGACAAGCCCGGCCGCGCGACCGCCGACATGCTCGCCGAAGCGGTCGCCGCGATCGTCCGCGATTTCCCCTGGCCCAAGGCGATGCGCTGGGGCGCGGCGTCGGTGTCACCTGCATCGCTGCGCTGGATGCGCCCGCTGCATTCGATCGTCGCATTGCTCGGCGAGGAGATTGTCCCGGTCGCGATCGATGGCGTGACGTGCGGCGCGGCGACGCTCGGGCACCGCTTCCATCACCCCGGAACGATCACCATTGGCGGGGCGCATGACTATGTCGAGAAATTGCGCGCCTGCCACGTGCTGGTCGACCACGAAGAGCGCGAGGCGATCATCCGGGCGGGCGCGATCGAGGCGGCGGAAAATGCCGGGTTCGTGCTGGTCGAGGACGAGGGGCTGGTGGTCGAAAATGCCGGGCTGACCGAATGGCCGGTGCCGCTGCTTGGTTCGTTCGACGAGGATTACCTCGACGTCCCCGAGGAAGTGATCGCGCTCACCGCGCGGATCAACCAGAAATATTTCGTGATGCGCGACGCCGCGGGAAAACTCGCCCCGCACTTCGTCTGCACGGCGAATATCGCCGCCAACGACGGCGGCGCGGCGATCGTCGCGGGCAATCAGCGCGTGCTCGCGGCCAGATTGAGCGATGCACGCT
>JAJAYY010000030.1 GCA_026785965.1 Sphingomonas bacterium | reverse complement strand
GGCGAGATCATGGTCCGCGGCGAACAGATCATGACCGGCTATTGGAACAACCCCGCCGAAAGCGAGCGCGTGCTGCTCGATGGCTGGCTCGCGACCGGCGATGTCGGCCATCTCGATGACAAGGGGCGGATCGTGATCACCGACCGCAAGAAGGACCTCATCGTCAACGACAAGGGTGACAATGTTTCGCCCCAGCGGGTCGAAGGGATGCTCACGCTCCAGCCCGAGATCGCCCAGGCGATGGTCTATGGCGATCGCCGCCCGCACATTGTCGCCTTGCTCGTCCCCGATCCCGAATTCGGATCGCAGTATCGCGGTGACGAGGCGGGTTTGGCGAAGGCGATCGGGCGCGCGGTCGACCGGGTCAATGCCGACCTCAGCGTGATCGAAAGGGTCCGCCGCTTCATCCTCGCGCCGCACGGCTTCACGGTCGAGAATGAGCAGATGACCCCGTCGATGAAAATTCGCCGCCACGTCATCGCCAAGGCCTATGGCGAGGCGCTCGAAGCTTTGTTCAAGCGCTGACCGCTAAGGGCGGCGAAAGGGCACGAACGGGGTCAGCTCACAACTTAGATAAATCATCCCGCTGGACGTATCGACTGTCCGGGCGATGTCACCGGCACACAATTGACCGCCAATGCTGTTGGTCACCAGCGCATAGCCGCTGCTCGTGCCCGGGTAGCAAGCGCCGATCGTGTCCTGGCGGTAATAAGTGCCGCCATCGCGATAGAGGAAGGTGTCGCGATCGATCACTTCGAAATCGTTGGTGCGATAATTGGGGAGGCAATTGACCGGTGCCCCGGCGACCTTTCCGGCGAGCCGTTGCGCGAGCTGCGCCTCGCTCGCGGGGTCATTGTAGGGCACAATCGTCTGGCCGGTGCAGGAGGCGATCAGCGGCGCCACGATGATGGCGGCGAGCAGCGAGCGTGCGAACTTCATTCTACCTCTCCTCGGGCGATGAGGTCAGAAACGATCCTTGGCGGTGCGAAGTTGCGCGAATTGCTCGACGCTGGCGGCGCGGAGGAACGGATTGGTGGCGCGCTCGAGGGCGACGCTGGTCGGGACGGTCGCCTGACCCGCCTCACGCATCGCGGCGACGGTGGCGAGGCGGTCGGCGATGGCGGCGTCGGCCGGGAAAGCGTGCGCGGCGAAGCGCGCGTTGGCGAGCGTATATTCGTGGGCGCAGTATAGCGCCGTGTCGCCGGGCAGCGCGGCGAGGCGCTGAAGCGAGGCGTGCATCTGCTCGGGGCTGCCCTCGAACAAGCGGCCGCAGCCCATCGCGAACATCGTGTCGCCGACGAACGCGACGCCGGCATCGGCGAAGATCAGGGCGACGTGGCCGAGCGTGTGGCCCGGCACTTCCCACACCTGGCCGACATGCTCCCCGATCCGGATCGTGTCGCCTTCCTTGAGCGGCGCGTCGATATTGGCGATGCGGGTGGCTTCGGCGGCGGGCGCCGAAAGCATGGCTCCGGTCGCCGCGACAACCGCTGCATTGCCGCCGGTGTGATCGGGGTGCCAGTGGGTGTTCCACACTTGGCCGATGCGCCAGCCGCGGGCCTCGGCGGCGGCCAGGACCGAACCGGCATCGCCCGGATCGACCACCGCGGTCTCGCCGCTGGCGGGGTCATGCACCAGCCACAGATAATTGTCGGCGAAGGCCGGGATCGCAACAATCTCGAGCGGGGCGGGGCTGGCCATCACCAATCCCCGGTGTTGGGCTGCGTGGCCCACGGCTCGGCGGGAGCAAGCGCGTCGCCCTTCTGGAGCAATTCGATCGAGATTCCGTCGGGTGAGCGGACGAACGCCATGTGCCCGTCGCGCGGCGGTCGCTTGATCGTCACCCCGGCTTCGGTGAGCGTTTGGCAGGTAGCGTAGATATCAGCGACGGCGAAAGCGAGATGGCCGAAATTGCGCCCGCCGTCATAGCCGGTCTGATCCCAATTATGGGTCAACTCGACCTCGCCACCTTCATCGCCCGGCGCGCCGAGGAAGATCAGCGTGAACTTGCCCGCCGGTACCTCCTTGCGGCGCCGCTCCTCAAGCCCGAGCAAGCGAAAAAATGCCACCGTCGCATCGGGGTCGGAGACGCGCAGCATCGCATGCAAAAATTGGGTCATTTGCCGTCCTTTGCCTGCGGAACCGCCGTGGTCACGGTGAGCGGCACTTCGAGCAATGACAGCGCCTGGCGCGCGGCGCTCGCGGTCGGGCCATTGGGGTCGGCGGCGATGGTCTTTTCCCAGGCGCGCCGGGCGGCGGCCGGATCACCTTCGGCGGCGGCGACATGACCTGATTCGAACAGGATGGCGGGGTCGGCCGGGGCGAGCGCCAGCGCGCGATTGATCGCCACTCGCGCGGTGACGAGGTCGCTTTCACGGATCGCGAGCGCGGCGGAGAAGTACCAGGTGAACGAATCCTCGCTCGCGCTTTGCGCGGCGAGGGTAGCGAACTTGCGCGCAATCTTAAGGTCGCCTTGTGCCTCGGCGGCGCGGGCGCGATCGAGCAGCGCCAGTCCGCGCTGATCGGCGAGCAGCCCGGGACCGGTGAGGGCGCGGTCGAGCGCGATCGCGGCCTTGCCCGGCTGGTTCGCGGCGATCCACATATTGCCCGCCGCGGCGAGCATGCGCTGGGTCTTCGGATCACCGGCCGGGGAAGCCGCAGCGGCGCGCTCGAACTCGGCTGCGGCCTCGGCGAACCGTTCGGAATCGGAGGCGGCGAGCGCACGGCACAGCGACGCGGCACTGTCGGCCGATGCTGGGCAAGCGGGAGCGAGCGCGGTGGAGGCGAGCGCGACGAGCACCGGCAGCAGAATCATTTGGCAAGCTCCACGAGGCCCTGAAGCTCGACGAGAATCGCATGGATCTCGTGCGGCTCGCTGAGGCGATGACCACCACTTTTGATCAGCTTGAGCTGGACATCGGCTGAACGCAGTCGCTCGACCAGCTTGAGCGCAACCCCGATCGGCACCTCTTGGTCCTTCTCGCCATGGACCAGGCGGACCGGCACGACGATGTCGATCACAGCGCCGAGCAGGCGCATCGCCTCGCCCGACTGCCAGAAGCCGCGATAGGTCAGCGACGGCTCGGGGGCGTAGGGGTTGGCACGCTCCAGCTTGCCGTCGCGCAACAGCGTCATCTTGTCATCGGTCGAAAATCCCCAGTCGGTGAAATCGGGCGCGGCGGCGATGCCGAGCAGTCCGGCGATGCGATCGGGCCGGCGAAGCGCGGCGTGGAGCGCGAGCCAGCCGCCCATCGACGAGCCAACCAGGATCAGCTTGCCGTCGGGGACGCCGAGATCGATCGCGAGGAGCAGTTCGTCGAGCCACCGCGCCAGCGTGCCATCGGCGAATGCGCCGGGCGAACTGCCCGTGCCCGAATAGTCGAGCCGCAAGCAGCCAATCCCGCGGGCGGCGCAGAACAGATCGATGGCAACTGCTTTCTGCCCTTCCATGTCGGAGGCATAGCCGGGCAGGAAGACGATCGTCGGCAGCTTCGGATCGAGCGGCACGCGGTGGCGCAGCGCAATGCGGCGGCCATCGCCGGGGTCGAGGTAAGACAGGTCGGGTTCGATCGGGGGCGTTTCAGCAGTCATGGCAGCCGCCTAGCAGGTCGATCGGCGCGCGTCAGTCCGCTTGCTTGACAGGGCCGTCAAAAGAGCAGCGAATCAAGCGCTCGACAAGCTTGGGGGAGCGATGACGTCCGGACTGCCCGCATTCGCCGCGTTGCTGCTGCTGGTTGGCGGCGCGCCGGCGCGAACACAGAGCGTCGACCAAGCCAGTCCGGCGAGTGGGGTGACCACGGCGCCGGTCGATCCGGCAATCGTTCCGCCGCCCCCGCCCAAACCGCGCCAACTGCTGCTCGACATGATCAAGACGCTCACCCAGCCGCGCGATCCAGGCATGACGCCGCCGCCGGTCCCGGCCGAGCCGGCCGGAACAGCGGTGACTCCAACGCCCGCCCCGACGTTCGTAACTCCAGTCCCGCCCAAGCCGGTGGCCGCCACGCCGCTGCCCAGGCCGCGCGCGGTTCCAGCGGTCAAGGTCGAGCCCGCGCGTCCGCCGCGACCGACGCCGCCGCTTGTCGTGGCCGCTCCACCACCGGCGCCTGCGGTGGTCGCTCAAGTGCCTCGCGTGATCGAGCCTCCCGCGCCGGTCGCGCCACTACCAGCGCCGACGATTCCGATGGTCGCGGAGCAAGTTGAGGCGGTTGCCGTGACCACGACGACGCCCCGCGCTGCCTGGTGGCCGTGGTTGCTGGCGGGGATGATCGTCGCGCTTGCGGCGGCCTTCGCCGCGCACCGACTTCGCCGCCATCGCCGCCTGGAGCGGACCCGCGCGGCGCTCGCGTTGGCGCCGCGCATCGATTGGTCGGCGGGGCATGGCGCGCCACTGCGGGTCGAATTCGCCCGGCCGCCGCTGGCGATCCGTGCCAGACTTGAGGCCGCGCATGGCTGAAGGTCTTCCGCTCAGCGCGCTGCTCCCCGATCGGCTCGATGGCGTCGCCGAGCGGGTCAAAGGCCAATTGTGTGAGAACGAACAGGTCGGCGGGATGGACCTGGCGTGGGACTTTATTGGCAAGGAGATCCACGGCGCGTTGAGTTCGGTGCTCGATTGCGACTTGATCGGGGTGCTTGCCAAGGGGTGGGCCGAGGCCGCCGCGTTGAGCGACTATGCCGATCCCGCCAAGCATCCGCCGGGCGAGCGCTCGGTGGTCGAGCTTGGCGAGCATGACTTCAGCCGCGAATTCGAACCCGTGATCGGCGTGACCGTCGCATCATGCCCGTGCGTCGAATTGCGCTTCACCTTCGCGCTCACCGCCCACGTCGGCGGGGTCAAATTGGCGATCCTCGACGGGCATGTCACCGGCGGCGAGCTCGGCGAATCGTGGGCCAGCGCAGAATTGAGCTACGCCGGCGTGCCGCTCCATCCCAAGACTGAAACGAACAAGCTGGCGATCCCGGGTGCCTTCACCTTCGACGCCCCCGGGATCCCCATTCCGCGCATCCCCTCGTTGACCAAATCTGGCGCGTGAGAAGGACGAGCGCGGCGCTATTTCAGGAACGCGTCGAGCGCGGTGGCGAATAGCGCCGGCTGATCCTGCATGATGAAATGATAGCTGCCGGGAATGCGCACCAGCTTCGCCGCAGGGAGCCCGGCGTAGGCGTCGCCGTAGATTTTGGCGGCCGCCTCAGCGCTCAACAAGCGATCGTCCTGCGGATAGAGCATCGTCACCGAAACCTTGATCGCGCCGAGCTTGGGCCCGAGGTCGGTGACCATATCGTCGTGCATCGCCTGGGCGACGACGCGCAGGTCGGAGGCCATTGCGCCGTAGCGGACGAGGCAGGTCCCGACGCCGCTGTTGGTCATCGTACCCCGCGGGGCCGCCGGGGCAGGCAAAGTCGCGGGGCAATCGGGAGCAGCGAAATCGGGCGTCACCTTGGCGGCGTTGGCGATCAGCATGGCGCGCATCTGGTCGGCCTGCGGGCGGATTGCCGTGACGCTCGGCGCGCCGAACAAGGGGCCGATGAAGGGCAGCGCATCGACCACCAATATCTTGCCCGGAAGACCCGGATGATCGGCGGCAAGCATCAGCGCGGCGAGCCCGCCCATCGAATGCCCGACCACCGCCGGCCGAACGATCTGGTTGGCGCTGATATAGGCCGCGAGATCGGCGACGAACGGCGCGAGCACCGGGCCGCTGGCATTGGGCCCGGCGGGTTCACCGAAACCCTTGACCTGGACCAGGTGGACCCGGTGAGTCGCCTTCAAGCGCTCGGCCGTCGCCGCCCACACCGCACGCGGGCTCGACAGGCCGGGGATGAGGATCACATCGGGGCCCGCGCCGACTATGGTTACGCTGAAGCGGGTCGGGGCAGTGACAGCGGCGGGTGCGGCGACGGCAGGCGAAGCGATGGCCATCGCGGCGAGCGCCGCAGTGAGGAGCAATCTGGTCATGAAATCAACCTTTCGTGGGCGAATGAAAAATGGCTTCGATCGGAAGCGAGAACAGCTCGGCGATGCGGAAGGCGAGCGGCAGCGATGGGTCATATTTGCCGGTCTCGATCGCGTTGACGCTCTGGCGCGACACCTCAAGCTGTTCGGCAAGGTCGCTCTGGCTCCAGTCGCGTTCGGCGCGGAGCACCTTGAGGCGATTGTTCATCGGCAGTCACCGGTCGAGCCGAGCGTGAGCCAGTTGACGAGGCTGCCGATGCCGAGCCCGCCGAACCACAGGATGGCGACGTAGAATGCATCGATGTGCGCGACCAAGCCGAAATTCTCGAGAAAGCCGTAAATCGTGACGAGGGTCAGCGTGAAGCCGGTCGCCACCAGCGATTGGCGGACGAGCAACATGCGCTGATACTCGTCTTTTTCCTCGACCAGCAGCCGGCCGACCGCCCAGAAAACGCCCGCCACCGACAGACCGGGAAGCAACGCCAGCAACCACGCCAGCGGCCCGGTCAAGGTGCCATCGCGGACCAGATAAATCGCGAGGAACAGCGTGATCATGTAACAGCTCATCGAAACGAACACGCGGCTGACGTAACGGCGTTGCGCGGCGCTTTTGATTGCAAATGCCATGATTGGTCTCCTTAACTTTCTATCAAGTCTCCTTTACAGGTCCAATCAGCATATTGTCAAGCGTGCTTATCAAAAAGTGTGGTGACCTTGATTTCGCTTCATCTTGAAGCGCTTGCTGCGCTGCACTAGGGCTTGCTCCATGTCCGAGATGTTCAAGATTTCGCTGCCCGACGGTTCGGTTCGGGAAATGCCCCAGGGATCGACCCCGGCCGATGTCGCCGCGGCGATCGGGCCGGGGCTGGCCAAGGCCGCGCTGGCGGCGCGGGTCGATGGCGAGTTGCGCGACCTCAATCGCCCGTTCGAAGGCGATTCGAGCCTCGCTTTGGTCACCGCGCGCGACGAGAAGGACGCGCTTGAGCTGTTCCGCCACGATTTTGCGCATATCCTCGCCGAGTCATTTCAGAAATTGTTTCCGGGGACCCTGATCACCTTCGGCCCGGCGACCGACGACGGCTTCTATTATGATTTCGCGCCGACCGAAGCCCATGGCCCGTTCACTGACGAGGACCTCCCCGCAATCGAGGAGGAAATGCGCCGCATCATTGCCGCTGATGAACCGCTGATCCG
>JAJAYY010000029.1 GCA_026785965.1 Sphingomonas bacterium | reverse complement strand
GCGGGCACCGAGATTGGCGTGACCGAGCCCGAGGCGACCTTCTCGACCTGCTTCGGCGCGCCGTTCATGCCGCGCCATCCGTCGGTATACGGCAATTTGCTCAAGGAGCGGATCGCCGCCGCCGGGGTCGATTGCTGGCTGGTTAATACCGGCTGGACCGGGGGCAAGTACGGCACCGGCAAGCGCATGCCGATCAAGGCAACGCGTGCGTTGCTTAACGCCGCGCTCGACGGCAGCCTCAACGATGCCGAATTCCGCCGCGATCCCAATTTCGGTTTCGAAGTCCCGGTGTCGGTCCCCGGAGTCGATAGCGCGATTCTCGACCCGCGTTCGACGTGGGCCGACAAGGACGACTATGACCGCACCGCGGCCAAGCTGGTCGACCTGTTCGTCGCCAACTTCGCCGAATTCGCCGAACATGTCGAAGTCGGGGTGCGCGAAGCGGGGCCAAAGGTCGCCGCCTGACGGGATGCTGGGGTAGGGAGGGCTCCACTGAAACCTCGCCGGACTGGCGGGGCTGACCCGCCGCTAAGGTTTGGCGGCGGGGAGCGCGGAACTTGGTTCGACGGTCAGGCAATTGCCGTCGACTCCGGTCACGGTGACTCGCTCGCCGGCTGCTGCCGGGCCGCCACGCGCGGACCATTCGCCATCGCCGACCTTGACCCGGCCGCCATGCTCGTCGACCGGATCGACCACGATCACGCTCTTGCCGATCATTCGCTTGCTCGGATCGTTGAGGCCGAGCTGCTGGTCGGGGGTGTCGGGCTGCGCGTAGAAGCGCTTGCCGAGCATCACCGCTAGCACTGCATAGAGTGCGAACAGCACCAATTGCGGGGCAATGCCAAGATCGAACAGCAAGGTGAACACCCCGGTGGCGATCGCCGCGGAACCGATGAACAACAGGAAGAAACCGGGCGCGATCAATTCGGCAATCAGCAGCACCACGCCGCCGATTGCCCACAGCCAGCCGGGTTCGATCGACTCGAGCATCAGCCCTGGACCCTGGGTACAACGGGGATGACCGGCGCCTTGGGCACCGCGGGCTTGGCGGGCGTTCGACTCGACTCACCGCTCAGCGCTTCGCGCGCCAATTCGCCGATCCCGCCAAGCGTGCCCATCAACTGGGTCGCCTCGACCGGAAACAGGATTGTCTTGGCATTGGGCGAGGTCGCAAACAGGCCAATCGCCTCGACATATTTCTGGGCGATGAAATAATTAATCGCCTGGACGCTGCCCCCCTCGATCGCGTCGCTGACCGACTTGGTCGCATTGGCTTCGGCTTGGGCCGAGCGTTCGCGCGCCTCGGCGTCGCGGAACGCGGCTTCCTTGCGCCCTTCGGCCTCCAGGATCTGACCCTGCTTCTGGCCTTCGGCGCGGTTGATGTCATTTTGCCGCGCGCCTTCGGATTCAAGGATCGAAGCGCGCTTTTCGCGCTCGGCCTTCATCTGCCGGGTCATGGCGTTGACGATATCCGCCGGCGGACGGATGTCCTTCAATTCGACCCGCGTGATCTTGACCCCCCACGCCTCGGTCGCATGGTCGACCACGTTGAGCAGCCGGGCATTGATCTCGTCGCGCTTGGACAATGTCTCGTCGAGGTCCATCGACCCCATCACGGTGCGCAAATTGGTCGTCGAGAGCGCCAGGATCGCCATATAGACGTCGCTCACTTCATACGCCGCCTTGGCTGCGTCGAGTACCTGGAAGAACACCACCCCGTCGACCGCGACCATGGCATTGTCTTTGGTGATGATTTCCTGGCCCGGAATGTCGAGCACCTGCTCCATCATGTTGATCTTGTGCCCGACCCGATAGAAGAAGGGCGGGACGAAGTTGAAGCCGGGCTGGGCGACGCGCACGAAGCGCCCGAAATGCTCGATCGTGTAGCGATATCCCTGATGGACGATCTTGACGCCCATCATCACGAACAGCAGCACCAGAACGGCGATTGCGCCTAGAAATGTAGTCAGCATGAGAATCCCCTTTTGTCGCGCCCATGATGCAAGCGCTTGGCGCAAGCGGGAAGGAAAATCGGCATGAGCATCGACTTGTTCGACAAACGCGCGGTGCTGTTCCTGCCGGCCAGCAACCCGCGCGCCATCGCCAAGGCGCGCGCCAGCGACGCCGATCTGGTCATTCTTGACCTCGAGGATGCGGTCAAGCCCGACGACAAGGCCAGCGCGCGCGACGCGGCGGTAGCGGCGGTGGCCGAAAGCTGGCCAATGCCGGTCGCGATTCGGGTCAACGGCCTCGGCACGCGCGAACATGATGCGGACGTCGCCGCGATCGGCGGGTCGAATTGCGACCTCGTCGTGCTCCCCTCGGTCCACTCGGCCGATGAAGTGCATGCGCTCAAGCTCGGCATCCCCTTGGCGGCGATGATCGAAAATGCCGCCGCGGTGCTCGACGCGCCGGCGATCGCCCGCGAATGCGTCGCGCTGATCGTCGGCACCAACGATCTCGCCGCCGATTTGCGGCTGCCGATCGGGGCGGGGCGCAAATCGATGGGCTTCGCGCTCCAGGCCATTCTGCTCGCCGCGCGCGCCGCCGGGATCGCGGTGTTCGACGGGGTCTATAACCGGATCGACGACGCGGCTGGGTTCGCGGCCGAAGCGGCGCACAGCCGCGCGCTCGGGTTCGACGGCAAGTCGTTGATTCACCCGGGCCAGATCGCGCCGTGCCACGCGGCCTTCGCTCCCGCGCTCGATGAACTCGCCCGCGCCGCTCGGCTGGTCACTGCCGCGACCGGCGGCGCCGAGCGCTTCGAGGGCGCGATGATCGAGGCGATGCACGTCGAAGCCGCGCGGCGATTGCTGTCGCGTCACCGCTAGCCCTTGGCGAATCGCGCCGCGACTGGCATGGGCGCGCATGGCCGACCATCTCCATGACGATATCCCGCTTGGGCTGACCTTCGACGACGTGCTGCTCCAGCCGTGCGAATCGAGCGTGCTGCCGAGCGGCGTCGACACCCGCACTTTCCTCACCCGCTCGATCCCGCTCCACATTCCCTTGCTGTCGGCGGCGATGGACACGGTGACCGAAGCCGACATGGCGATCGCGCTGGCGCAGCTGGGCGGGATCGGCGTTCTCCACCGCAATCTCGACATCGAGGCGCAGGCCGCTGCGGTGCGCGCGGTCAAGCGGTTCGAAAGCGGGATGGTGGTCAACCCGATCACCATGACCCCCGACCAGACGCTGGCCGAAGCCTTCGACCTGATGAAGCTCCACCGCATTTCGGGGATTCCGATCGTCGAGGCGTCGGGCAAATTGGTCGGCATCCTCACCAACCGCGATGTCCGCTTCGCCGAAAATCCGCGCCAGCCGGTGCGCGAACTGATGACCCACGACAATCTCGCCACCGTCCCGATCGGCACCAGCCAGGAGGATGCGCGGCGTATCCTCCACCAGCGGCGGATCGAGAAATTGCTGGTGGTCGACGATGCCGATCATTGCGTCGGGCTGATCACCGTCAAGGACATCGAAACGGCCGCCGCCAGCCCCAATGCGACCAAGGACGACCACGGCCGGCTGCGCGCCGCCGCCGCGACCACGGTCGGCGATTCGGGGTTCGCCCGGTCCGAAGCGCTGATCGATGCCGGGTGCGACTGCATCGTCATCGACACCGCGCACGGCCACAATATCGAGGTCGCGCGCGCGGTCGAGCGGGTCAAGAAATTGTCCAACAGCGTCCAGGTCGTCGCCGGCAACGTCGCCACCGCCGAGGCCGCGCGCGCGCTCGCCGGGGCGGGCGCCGACGCGATCAAGGTCGGGATCGGCCCGGGATCGATCTGCACGACGCGGATCGTCGCCGGAGTCGGGGTGCCGCAACTCTCCGCCATCATGGCCGCGTCGAACGCCGCCGCCGAGCTCGGCGTCCCGGTCATCGCCGACGGCGGCATTCGCACCTCGGGCGACGTCGCCAAGGCGCTCGCCGCGGGCGCTTCGACGGTAATGATCGGCTCGCTCCTCGCCGGGACCCAGGAAGCCCCGGGCGAGACCTTCCTCTACCAGGGCCGCGCCTATAAGGCGTATCGCGGGATGGGCAGCGTCGGGGCGATGGCACGCGGCTCGGCCGACCGTTATTTCCAGCAGGACATCAAGGACCAGCTCAAGCTTGTGCCCGAAGGGATTGAAGGGCAGGTCGCGTTCAAGGGCCCGGTGCGCGATATCGTCCACCAACTGGTCGGCGGCGTCAAAGCGGCGATGGGCTATACCGGGTCGGAGACGATCGCCGATCTCCAAGCGCGCGCGCAATTCGTCCGCATCACCAATGCCGGCCTCAGCGAAAGCCACGTCCACGACGTCACCATCACGCGTGAGGCGCCCAATTATCCGACGCGTTAGGGCCAGCCGATGACGCCCTCGGCACGGATCCAGGCGGCGATCGAGATCCTCGATCAGGTGATCGCCGCGGCGCGTGACAACGGTCCGCCCGCCGACGCGCTCGTCAAGCTTCACTTCAAGACCCGCCGCTATGCCGGGTCGAAAGACCGCCGCGCGGTGCGCGAACTGGTCTATCGCGCGATCCGCCGCTCGGGCGAGCGCCCTGACACCGGACGCGCGGCGATGCTCGGGCTCGGCGTCGACGACGCTTCGCTCGCGTTCGACGGCGCACCCCACGGCCCGGCGGTGCGCAGCGAGGGCGAACCAGTCGCCGCGGCGTCGATCCTGCCGCGCTGGATCGAGCACGAGTTGTCACCGCTCGTCACCGCCGACGAATGGCCAGCGTTGCTCGACCGCGCGCCGCTCGACCTGCGCGTCAACCTTGCCCGCGCCGACCGCGACAGTGTCGCCGCCGCCTTCCCCACGGCGGCACTGACCAGGATCAGCCCGTGGGGGCTGCGGCTGCCCGCCGACACGCGGGTGGATGACCGCCCCGAATTCGCCGCCGGGCTGGCCGAGGTCCAGGATGAAGGCAGCCAGTTGATCGCGCTCGCGTGCGGCGCGGCGGGCGACATCACGATCGTCGATTTGTGCGCCGGGGCCGGGGGCAAGGCGCTCGCGCTCGCCGCCGCCGCACCCCAGGCGACGATCATCGCCTGCGATACCAACCGCGCGCGCCTGTCGCAGCTTGGCCCTCGCGCCGTCCGTGCCGGGGCGACGATCACCACGCGGTTGATCGATGCCGGGCGTGAGGCGGCAATGCTCGCCGACCTCGCGGGCAAGGCCGATGTCGTGCTGGTCGATGCGCCGTGCAGCGGATCGGGGACCTGGCGGCGCAATCCCGAAGGGCGCTGGCGGCTCACCCCTGATCGGCTCGATCGGGTCGCACGCTTGCAGCAACGATTGCTCGAACTGGCGGTCCCGCTGGTCCGTCCCGGCGGCGCCTTGGTCTACGCCGTATGTTCGATCCTCGACCGGGAGGGTGCGGGCCAGGTGCGGGACTTCTTAGGCCGCCATTCATCCTGGCTCAGCCAGGATGTCGGTTTCGACGCTGGAAGAGCCGATGGCGCCGGGCGATTGCTCACCCCGGGCCACGATTCGACCGACGGATTTTTCGTCGCGCGGCTCGTGGCGCCGTGCTAGGTTCGCGCGACTGGTTGGAGAAAATGATGCGCTTTAGTCCCCTCGTGCTGATGCTTGGCCTTGCGACCTCGACCATGGCGATCCAGGCGCAGGGCCAGCGCCCCGACGATCAGGTTGCGGCCAAGTCGGTCGAATTGCTCAAGCAGGGGCAGGCCGCGCTCGCCGCCGGCAATCTGGTCGCCGCCGACGACGCGCTCGAAACCGCGCTCGCGGTCGATCCGCGCAACCGCGCCGCGTTCACCGCCATGGCGCGCGTCGCGATCAAGCAGAAATTGTTCGGCCAGGCGATCCGCCTCACCAACCGCACGCTCGCGCTCGAACCCAATGACCGCGACGCGCTTGCAGTGCAGGGCGAAGCAATGGTTGAAGCCGGTGCGGTCGCCCGGGCCAGGGACAATCTCGCCAAGCTCCAGAAATTGTGCGCTGCAGGCTGCCCGCAGGTCGCGATCTTGAGCGCGATGATTTCGCGCGGTCCGGCGATGGCGGCGGCGACCCCGCCCACCGCGAAAAAGGTCAACTAAAGCCTATTCGACTTTGCTCAGTGCGGGCCGGTGCCGTCTAACTGACGCAGACTCAAGCACTCAGGATTCGCGCTAGCGCGACGAAGTCGGCGACTGCGACGGTCTCGGCGCGGCGCGCTTGATCGATCCCGAGTGCGGCGAGCCCATCGAGCGCCCCAGGCACGCCCCTGAGGCTCTGGCGAAGCATCTTGCGGCGCTGCCCGAACGCGGCGGCAGTGAGCCGCTCGAGCGTGGCCAGGTCAATCCCTTCGGGCTCGGCGGCGGGGCGCAGGTGGACCACGGCGGAGGCGACCTTGGGCGGCGGGGTGAAGGCGCTGCGGTGGACCGCCATCGCGATCCGCGCCTCGCACCGCCACTGTGCCGCAATCGCCAGCCGGCCATAATGGTCACTGCCTTCCTTGGCGACAATCCGCTCGGCGACTTCGCGCTGGAACATCAAGGTCAGCGACCGCCACCACGGCGGCCACGGACCGGCGAGCCAGCGCAGCAGCAAGGCGGTGCCGACATTGTAGGGCAGGTTGGCGACAATGTGCGCGCCCTCGCCAACCGCGCTGCGCTCGTCGATCTCCATCGCGTCGCCCTCGATCAGCTCGAAGCGGGTTGGAAAGTCGTTGTGCAATTCAACCAGAGCGGGGATGCAGCGGCGGTCGCGCTCGACCGCGATCACCTTGGCCCCCGTATCGAGCAAGGCTCGCGTCAGCCCGCCTGGACCTGGGCCAACTTCATACACCACATCGCTTGCCCCAAGCCCGGGAATCAAAGCGATCCGGCTAAGCAATTGACGATCAAGGATAAAGTTCTGCCCGAGCGCCTTCGATGCCGACAGCCCGTGACGGGCGATAATCTCGCGAAGTGGTTCTGGCAGTGTAATCACCCGCGCCCACAAGCGCGGATCGCGGCGCTTGTTTGGGCCTGGCGGATCGCTGCCGCCATCGCGCGCGGGTCGGCGCGGTCGGCACCGGCGATGTCGAATGCGGTGCCATGATCGGGCGCGGTGCGGACAATCGGCAGCCCGAGCGTGATGTTGACCCCTTCTTCGAAGTGCAGCGCCTTGAGCGGGATCAGCGCCTGATCGTGATACATGCACAGCGCCGCGTCGTAGCGCGCCCGCGCGGCGGCGTGGAACATGGTGTCGGCAGGGTGGGGCCCAGTGACGTGCCAACCTTCGGCCCTCAGCGCCTCGATCGCCGGCATGATCAGGTCAATTTCTTCGCGGCCCAACCCACCGCCCTCGCCAGCATGGGG
>JAJAYY010000028.1 GCA_026785965.1 Sphingomonas bacterium | reverse complement strand
CCTCAAGACCGATCGCCTCGCGCTGCAGCGGCTCAAGGAAGCCGCCGAAAAGGCCAAGATCGAACTCAGTTCGGCGCAGACGACCGAGATCAACCAGCCGTTCATCACCGCGCGGATGGAAGGCGGCCAGACGACCCCGCTCCACCTCGTCGAGACGATCACTCGCGCCGACCTCGAGAAGATGGTCGCCGAGCTGATCAACCGCACCCTCGAGCCGTGGAAGAAAGCGCTCAAGGACGCCGGGCTCCAAGCCAAGGACATCGACGAAGTCGTGCTGGTCGGCGGGATGACCCGCATGCCGCGAGTGCGCGAAGTGGTGAAGGAATTTTTCGGCAAGGAACCCCATACCGGGGTCAACCCGGACGAAGTCGTAGCGATGGGCGCGGCGATCCAGGCGGGTGTGCTGCAGGGCGACGTCAAGGACGTGCTATTGCTCGACGTGACGCCACTGAGCCTCGGCATCGAGACGCTGGGCGGCGTGTTCACGCGGATGATCGACCGCAACACCACCATCCCGACCAAGAAGTCGCAGACCTTTTCGACCGCCGACGACAATCAGAATGCTGTCACGATCCGCGTCTTCCAGGGCGAACGGGAGATGGCGGCGGACAATAAGGTGCTCGGCCAGTTCGACCTCGTCGGAATCCCCCCCGCGCCGCGCGGCGTGCCGCAGATCGAGGTGACGTTCGACATCGACGCCAACGGCATCGTCAACGTCAGCGCCAAGGACAAGGGCACTGGCAAGGAGCAGCAGATCCGCATCCAGGCCTCGGGTGGCCTCAGCGACGCCGACATCGAAAAGATGGTCAGCGAAGCCGAGCAGTTCGCCGATGAGGATAAGGTGCGGCGCGCCGGGGCCGAGACCAAGAACCAGGCTGAAAGCCTGATCCACTCGACCGAAGCCCAGCTCAAGGAGCATGGCGACAAGGTCTCGGCCGAAGTCAAGACCGAGATTGAGACCACGCTGGCCGAGGCCAAGACCGCGGTTGAAGCTGGCGAGGCCGAGGCGATGACTCAGAAGACCGAGGCGCTGGCCGCGGCGGCGATGAAGCTTGGCCAGGCGATCTACGAGCAGCAGGCACAGCCCTCGGGCGACGCCGCCGCTGGCGACGCTCCCGACGCCGAAGCCAAGCCCGCCGAGGAGGAAGTGGTCGACGCCGAATTTTCGGAAGTCGATGACGAGAATAAGGGCTGACACCCATGATCGCCATCATGGTTTCGGCCGGGATGGCGAGTTGGGGCGAACATCATGGTGGAAACCGATTTTTATTCCCTGCTCGGGGTCGATCGCGGCGCCGATGCGGCGGCGATCAAGGCGTCGTACCGCAAGATCGCGATGGAATGTCATCCCGATCGTCACGGCGGATGCACCGACAAGGAAGCACATTTCAAGGCGGTGAGCGAAGCCTATGAGGTGCTCAAGGATCCGCAGAAACGCGCCGCCTACGACCGTTTCGGCCATGCCGCCTTCCAGAATGGCGGCGGAGGTGGCGGCAGCGGCTTCGGCGGCGGGCAGGGGTTCGACGGTTTTTCCGACATCTTCTCATCGATTTTTGGCGAATTCATGGATCCGCGCGCGCAACGCGCAAGCGCGGCGCGCGGTTCTGACCTGCGCTACGACCTTGAGCTGAGCCTCGAGGAAGCCTTCTCTGGGGTCGAAAAGACGATTGCGGTGCAGGCGCTGGCCCGCTGCGAGGCGTGTAATGCATCGGGATCAAAGGGCCATTCGGCGGCGCGCACCTGCGCGACCTGCAACGGCGCGGGCAAGGTCCGCGCCCAACAGGGCTTTTTCGTCGTCGAGCGCGGTTGTCCGACCTGCATGGGGTCGGGCGAGACGATCGCCGATCCGTGCGCGTCGTGCGACGGCGAAGGCCGTGCACTGCGCAATCGCAAGCTTAGCGTCAACATCCCCGCCGGGGTCGATGAGGGCACCCGGATCCGCGTCGCTGGCGAAGGCGAAGCGGGGGTCCGAGGGGCAAGCGCGGGCGACCTTTATCTGTTTGTCCATCTCAAGCGCCACGCGATTTTCGAGCGCGAGGGATCGACGCTGATCGCCGAAGCGCCAATCAGCTTCACTGCCGCCGCTTTGGGCGGGTCGATCGCGATTCCCGGGATCGATGGCACGCGGATCGAGATCAAGATCCCCGCCGGCATTCAGTCGGGCGAAACGCTGCGCCAGCGCGGCGCAGGGATGAGCGTGGTCAACAATCGCGGCCGCGGCGACCTGATGACTCGAATTCTGGTCGAGACGCCGATCAAATTGTCGAAAGAGCAAAAGGCGCTGCTCGAACAGTTTCGAAGCACCGAGACGGGCGACGAATGCCCAGCGAGCAAAGGCTTTTTCAGCCGCCTGAAGGCGATCCTCGACGGCTAGCTGCGCGCGGGCGGCGATTGCTCGCGCAGCTCGCTGATCTCGATCCGCATGGCGAACATCGCCGCGAACAGCTCGACCATCGCGCGCCGTTCGAAGCTCGGCGAGCGTGGCAGATGATGGTGGAAGGCGACCACGCCCCATGGCTTGCCGCCGACGATCAGGGCAATGCCCATCGCGGCGCGCGCTTCGAACCGGCGCAGAAATGCAAGTTCGGCCGGCGGAGCAACGCGCAGGATGGCGCGCGATAGATCGAGCGGTGCGTCCAGTCCAGGAAGCAGCGCGACCGTCTCCGCCTCGACATCGGCAATGACGTAAAGACCACCCGCGCTAGCCGACAAAGCGTCGCAATCGAACCGCTGCCCGACGAGCGATTCAAGCCCGCCACGGACGCATTCGGCGACCACCTCATCGCCAGCGCCAGCGCCATCGCCGACGTGTCGTGCGATCAGCACGCGGTCGACGCCGGTCAGCGAGCGCAATTGCCTGGCGCCGAGGTTGAGCAATTGGCCGAGACTGGTCGATTGCTCAAGCTGCCCGACCATCGCGCGCAGCGTCCCGGTCATGTCGCCATAATTTTTGCCGCTCGACGGCTCCGCCTCAAGGATGATGTCGTCGCCGACGCAATGAATCGCGACGTCAAAGCCCTTGCTGTCGTCGTGCAACGGGCAGTTGAACACTCGCTCGATCCCGTCGGGGTCGCGCAACAATGCGAGCCGATTGCGAAGGGTGTGAATCGCATCGTCGCTGAACAGAGTCGACAGCGGTCGGCCGATCAGGTCGCCCGCGTCGCAAGGCAGAAAGTCGCGCAAATTGGCCGAAGCGCTGAGCACCGACCAATCATCCGACAGCAAAATGAAGAAACCCGCGGGCTGGATTGCGTCAAGGACAGGCTTGCTCAATGTCATCGCCTATCTAACGTCCCTTTGCGGAATACGGTCGCGATCAAATAGAACAATCGCCCGAGTGCCGCAAATTCGCGCGCGGATCGGTTAGTGGGTGGATCCGAACACGCGCTCGAAGATCGTGTCGACCCGGCGCAAATGAAAGCCGAGATCGAACAACGCCTCAAGCTCGGCAGGGGCGAGACGGTCGGTGACCTGCGGATCGGCCTTGAGCAAGTCGAGTAGCGACAATCGGCCGTCGGATTCCCACACTTGCATCGCGTTTCGCTGAACCAGCGCATAGCTGTCCTCGCGGCTCAGCCCGGCCTGCGTCAGCGCCAGCAAGACACGCTGCGAATGGACGAGGCCGCCCATGCGATCCATGTTGCGCTGCATCCGCTCAGGATAGACGAGCAATTTGTCGATCACTCCGGCCAGCCGATTGAGCGCGAAATCGAGCGTGATGCATGCATCGGGGCCGATGAAGCGTTCGACCGAGGAATGCGAAATGTCGCGCTCGTGCCACAAGGCGACATTCTCCATTGCCGGGATCACCGCGGCGCGGACGACCCGCGCGAGCCCGGTCAAATTTTCGGTCAGCACCGGGTTGCGCTTGTGCGGCATCGCCGAGCTGCCCTTCTGCCCAGGCGCGAAATATTCCTCGGCTTCGAGCACCTCGGTGCGCTGAAGGTGGCGAATCTCGACCGCCAATCGTTCGATCGACGAGGCGATCACGCCGAGCACCGCGAAGAACATCGCGTGGCGATCTCGCGGGATGACCTGGGTTGAGGTCGGCTCGATCTCGAGGCCCAATTGTTTGGCGACATGCGCTTCGACCGCCGGGTCGATATTGGCGAAGGTCCCGACCGCGCCCGAAATCGCGCAGGTGGCGATGTCGGCGCGCGCGGCAGCGAGGCGGGCGCGGTTGCGGTCGAACTCGGCATAGGCCTGGGCGAGCTTGAGCCCAAAGGTCACCGGCTCGGCATGGATGCCGTGGCTGCGCCCGATCGTCGGGGTGAGTTTGTGTTCGTAAGCGCGGCGCTTGAGCACCACGAGCAGGGCGTCGAGATCGGCCAGCAGCAGGTCCGCCGACTGCATCAATTGCACCGCGAGGCTGGTGTCGAGCACGTCCGAGCTGGTCATCCCCTGGTGAAGCCAGCGCCGCTCGGGTCCGAGCTTTTCGCCCGCCCAGGTAAGGAAGGCGATGACGTCATGCCGCGTCACCGCCTCGATCGCGTCGATCGCGGGAACGTCGATCTCGCCGAGCACGTCGGCGTCATAAGCGGCGCGGATCGTCCTGGCGTCGGCGGCGGGGATCATCCCGATCTCGCCCATCGCCTCGGCGGCGAACACTTCGATCTGCCACCAGATGCGGTAGCGATGTTCGGACGACCAGATCGTGGTCATGGCGGGGCGGGAATAGCGGGGGACCATGGTCGCTTTCAACAATCGGAGAGTCGATGGGCACGTAGCAAGCGCGCGGCGGGTGGGCAAACGTGGCGGTGTTCCGACACGCGGAAGGTCGCAAAAGTCGCACTACACAGGTGCGACCTTCGGGCTGTGGACGGGTCGAGAAGGTGGGTCTGGGTAGAAAAAGGCGGATCGCATCCCGGCCATAGCCGCCTTCATGCGCAGAACCGTGGCCTGTAGGACAGCGAAATCGAACGATCGGGCGTGTCCGTTAAGGGTGGAAAGTGGACGCCCCGAACCATGACCCCCCGCCGGAACACACGCGTTTTTCCGTTACCGGGTAGGGGTAGTCGTCGACTAGGGAGGCCGCAGGGTTGCGGGGCAGAATCTCGACGCAGGCTTACTGCACTTCCACGCCCTTCCAGAACGCGATGCGACCGCAGATTTCGGCGGCGGCCGACTTCGGGGCTGGATAGTACCAAGCCGCGTCGCGGTTCTCTTTCCCGTCTACGACGAGCGAATGATAATTTGCGGTCCCCTTCCACGGACAACCGCTTGTCGTCGCGCTTGGTTTTAGAAGGGTCGCGTCGACTGAGTCGGCGGGGAAATAATGATTGCCCTCGACCACCACGGTGTCGTCGCTCTTTGCAATCGTTCGTCCGTTCCAGCGTGCTTCAACCATGATTTGCCTTTCGATTGCCGTGCCATGTGGGAACGCGGGGAAGCGGCGAAACGTTGCTTGGCGATTCCCTCCCTTGTTTTCAATCCTGCCACCGGCGACGAGATCGCTACTTATCCCAGGCTAACCGTCGACGAAGTCGAAGCTATGGGTAAAAAGCGGACGATTATCAGATCAGACGAGGACCGAAGAAATCAGGTGCGCCAGCATTTGCGCCAGGATGTGCGCCAGGATGGCAGCCTCTTTTGCCCTTCCTCCAGAACAGCCACCCGAAGAGGATTCCGGGTATCGCGTTGCCGAGCAGCACGGCCGCGACCAGCCAGGATTGAGGGTTGGGCGTAATCAACATCAGCAGCGCCAAATGACCCAGTGCGAACAGCAGCGCCGAACCGGCTATGGCAATCCAGAAAATGCTGTTCTTAGGGCACTCGGGCCGCCCGCTAAGGCGCCACCCGAGCCATGCGAACAGCGACACCAAGCCCCAGCGAGTAAGGAGTTCCTCCGTTATTCCGCCATATAGCAGCTTTGTCAGGAGCGGAATCTCGAATGCACTCAACCGAGCACCCAAGGACGATGCGCGGCCAATTTCCGGAGACACGAACGCCCCGAACGCAACGATGATCAGTGCGGATGCCCCCCTGCCAAACTGGCTAAGGGAATAATGCGCCGTGATGCTTCCGTAACGGTGCCTCCAGCCAACGCCGCATCCACCAGGGG
>JAJAYY010000027.1 GCA_026785965.1 Sphingomonas bacterium | reverse complement strand
GGTCGGCGCCGATCGCGCTGACCTGGACGAACGCCGCCGCGCCCGCCTCGCGCGCCGCGGCGGCGGCCGTGCCCGCGCCGGCAACGTGGATCGCGTCGAGGTTGCCGTTGAAAATTCCGAGCAGGTTGATCACCGCGCTGGCGCCGTCGACCGCGCGGGCGATGGTCTGCGGACGCGCAAGATCGGCGGCGACGAAGCTCAACTGCCCGACCTCGCCGAGCGGCTGAAGGAAGAACGCGCGGCGCGGCTGGCGTTCGGCAACGCGGACGCGCACTCCGGCCTTGAGCAGCGCCTCGCACACATAACGGCCGATGAAACCACCGCCGCCGAACACGGTGACGAATGATGAGGAGGGGTCGATCATGGCAAAGTCCCTAGCGCTTCGTCTTGGCGATTGACAAGGCGCTCCGCCGCCCTCTAAGCGCCGCCGCCTACCGCACGACGACCCTGAGTGCCCAGGTGGCGGAATTGGTAGACGCACCAGCTTCAGGTGCTGGCGCTCGCAAGGGCGTGGAGGTTCGAGTCCTCTCCTGGGCACCATTTTCCGCGCTGGGTCGCGGCGATCAGTTTACTGCGGGGACCAGGCCGTCACCCTGCGGCAGTTGTTCGGCGACGGCGTCTTCGATCTGACGGGTCGGGAAGCGGATCGTCAGCATGATGGCGATGGCGGCTATGTTGGCGAGCGCGAGCAGCCCGAACAGTGCCGCGATCCCGCCGAGACGGTCAGCCAGCCCGAGCAACGACGCGCCGAAGGTAATCCCGAAATTGCTTAGCGCCATGTACAGGGTGAACTGGGTCGCCGCGACGGTGCGGTTGCACAGCCGCATCGAAATCGGGATGGTGGCGATGGTTACCAGTGTGTCGAGCGCCAGCCACACGATCACGATCACGGTCAGGAACCGGCTGTCCGCCCACAGCGGCTGCGCCAGGAACATAATGCTATTGAAAACGAGCCAGCAACCATAAGCCAGGATCGTCGCCCATTTCGCGCCCAATTTGTCGCCGACGAAGCCGCCGATGGTCATCCCGGCAATTCCGGCGATGAGCTGCCCGGTTCCGACCAGCGCGGTCACATCGGCTTCGCTCCACCCGGCCGATCCGGTCGCGATCAGCGGCGTCGCACCAGTCAGCAGCCCGAACTGGATACCCTTGATCATGATCACCGGCAGCCAGATGAGGCTGACCGGGCGCAGGATGGCAGTCGTTGTTTTCTTGAGGATCGGCCACCAGCGATCGGCCTGGATCGCGCGATTGACGGCGCTCGCCCGCCCCGCTGACCACGGCACCAGCCGTTCGCCCGGACGCTCGCGCGTCGCGAGCACGAACAAGGTGACCAGGCCGATGAACAGCGCCGACAGCAGATAGGCCGCGCTCGGCCCATAGGTAGCGATCGCGGCGCCGCTCAGCGCGGTCGCCAGCGACATGCCGATCATCTGCCCCCCGAACATCATCCCGCTGGCGCGGGCGCGTTCCTCTTCCTCCATGATGTCGACCGCGAGCCCGTCGACCGCCACGTCCTGGAACGTCGTGGCGGCGTTGACCGCGAAGCCGATCGAGCCCAGCAATGCGATGTCGCCGACCCCCGGGCTGAGCAGCGCGCAGGCAATCAGCAGGACGATCATCATCAGCTGGGCGCCGATCAGCCAGATCCGCCGCCGCCCCATGGCGAGAAAGGTATAGCGGTCCATGAAGAAGCCGTTGACCAGCTTGAGGCTCCACGGCAGCGCGGTCAGCCCGAGGACATAGGCGACATCGCCGGCATCTGCGCCGTTGGCCGCCATCCACGCCGGAATAGCAAACCAGAACAGCCCGATCGGGACACCTTGCGCGACGTAGAGGATGAAGACCGAGAACAGCCTGAGCTTGCGGTTCTGGCTGAGGGCGGGCCAAGTCGTCGTGGCGGCGCGTGGGCCGTCATCCTGAGTGCCGCTAGCGTCGCTCATCGTGCCGCCTCCCCCGCTATCGCGAGGTGTACGCCGCCGTAACGAATTTCCCTACCATTTTTCGGTTGCTAGGCTGCCCGCGCCATCCGTGTCGCCAGCATGTCGAACACCGATGGGTGGAGCGGATGGACAAAGGCGACCCCGGCGACGAAATCGTCGACCCAGGCCGCGTTCGATTCGAGCGTCTCTATTCCCGGCAGCGACACGAACAAGCGGGCGCCTTGTTGTAGCCGCTCGACCAGGTCGACGCGGCAGCCATGGGTTGAAAAGTCGGTGATCCGCACCAGCCACCGCGGCTGGAAGCTCCGCCGGAGCAAGATTTCGGCGTCGATTGCGATGCGGTCCGCTTGGCGCGGCTGCTGGCCTTCGTCCATCACTTCATCTCCCACTTTCGGGTTCGCGCACCTTAGCCGATCCGCGCCAAGCCATCGACGGCGCGGGCGCGACTGTCTAACATGGGGACATGCCGCTTTACTCGATTGACGATCTCGCCCCGACGCTCGGCCAAGGTGCGTGGGCGGCGCCGTCGGCCGACCTGATCGGCGATGTCCGGCTGGGCGCGCGCGCCAGCGTGTGGTTCGGGGCGGTGATCCGGGCCGACAATACGCCGATCGTCATCGGCGACGAATCCAACGTTCAGGACGGCGCGGTGGGTCATTCGGACCCTGGCGCGCCGCTGACCATCGGTGCGCGCGTGACCGTTGGCCACCAGGCGATTCTCCACGGCTGCACGATTGGCGACGGCGGCTTGATCGGGATGGGCGCGCGGGTGCTCAATGGCGCGACGATCGGCGCGAATTGCCTGGTCGGGGCGGGAGCGCTGGTGACCGAAGGCAAGACATTCGAGCCGGGAATGCTGATCGTCGGCTCTCCGGCGCGCGCGGTTCGCGCGCTGAGCGAGGCGGAGATTGATGCGCTGATGCTGTCGGCGGCGCATTATGCGCACAAGGCGGCCCATTATGCCGCGCAATTGCGGTTACATCGCTGATCCTTGAACGCCGCTCGCAAGCGGCCATTTTAGGGGCATGATCGACATCCGCTCGTTTGCCTCGCTCGGCCACGCCGACCACGGCTGGCTCGACGCCCGCCACCATTTTTCATTCGCCAATTATCACGATCCCGCGCGCATGGGCTGGGGCGCGATCCGGGTATGGAACGACGATCGCATCGCGGCGAAAAGCGGCTTCCCGCCGCACCCGCATCGCGACATGGAAATGGTCACCTACGTTCGCAGCGGCGCGATCACTCATCAGGATTCGCTCGGCAACAAGGGCCGCACCGGAGCTGGCGACGTCCAGGTGATGAGCGCCGGGACGGGGGTCACCCACGCCGAATATAATCTGGAGGATGAGGAAACCACCTTGTTTCAAATCTGGATCGGGACCGACCGGCCTGCGGCGCCGCCGGCGTGGGGCATGATGCCCTTCCCCAGGCAACCGCGCGACGGCAGCTTCCAACTGCTCGCCAGCGGCACGGCCGACGACGGTGCGCTGACCATCAACGCCGACGCCCTGATCCTGGGCGCCACGCTCGCCGCTGGGACCAGTCTGACTTATGATGCCGATCCGCAGCGCCATCTCTACCTTGTCCCGTCGGGGCTAGTGCGGGTCAACGGCGTTGCCGCCGAGGCGCGCGACGGGATTGCGATCACCGGCGAGGACAAGATCATAATCGAGGCCGAAGCCGACGCGAAATTGGTGCTGGTCGACGCGCGCTGATCGCGCTGCTGCTTGATCTGGAGCGGCCAAGGCGCCATGACGCGCGGCTTGGGCGTTCCGGGGCGGGGGCACGGCGCGCCACCATCGTGGATCAAGGGCAGAAATGGCGAAGAGCCGCGACACATGGCTGTGGACGAGCGCGCTGGCGCTGACCTCGCTGGCGGGCGCGATGCCGCTCGCCGCGCAAACCGCGCCGACGACCAACACGCAAACCGCGACTCCAGCGCCGGCGCCGACCGACAACAGTCTGATCGGACCGCCGCAGCTGCGCGATTTTACGCTCAAGGGTACCGTGATC
>JAJAYY010000026.1 GCA_026785965.1 Sphingomonas bacterium | reverse complement strand
CAAGATAGCGGAACCGCGGCCGCTCCGCCGCCGCCATTGCCGAGGCCAGCGTCACCGCGGTGATCGGCTTGGCGACCAGACCTTCTTTGTAGAAGCCCATCGTTTCGGTCCCTCGCGGCAAGGCGCTGAGCTGTTCGATCCCCGACACCACCCGGCCAACGACGGTGATGTTGCGGTCGAGCGCGCGCGGCGCATGGCCGATGATCGCGTAAAGCTCGCCGCCGGTGCCGGTGTCAGGGTAAAGGTCGCGCGCCACGCCGACATAGCCGTAGCAATGCGTGAGGTTGGCGGTCCCGTCATTCTCCAGCGCAACCGGCCAGCCGTCAACATAGCCGGCGCGCGGCGCATAGCTATCGCGATAGGGGAAAGGCGTGATCTGTAGCCCCTTTGCACTGCGCCAATATTCATGCGGCGGCTTGGCCACTGCGCCGCGCGGAAGATCGCGTTTCTCTTCGTTGATCCCCCACTGCGCGACATAATTGTCCTGCACCCGATAGACCGCCGCGCCGCGCCAATATCCGCCGCCCGCCATCCGCCGGATATTTTCGGCATGAACCGGGGCGAAGCGCGGGGCGAGCTGAATGACGACCTTGCCGCCGCCTTCCAGGGTCATGACCATCAAATCCCGCGCCGGGATCTCGCGCCAGGCCGAGGCCGGCGCGGCATCGATGATATCGGTCGGGGTGAGTTTTTTGAGCGGTGCGGCGGCGGTGGCGGTGGCGGCAAGCAAAGCGAGGGGCAGGATCAAGGCGCGCATGACGGCTCCTAAGAAGAAGGACTGCCCTACCCTCATAGCGCGGCGCGACGAACGCAAGCCCCTTGGGTCGCGGGCGCGGGGCGGCTAAAGGAGTGGCAATGTATTTGGCCACGCTGATGCTGCTCGGATCGGGCGAATTGGGGCGCGAGTTCGCGATCGCCGCCAAGCGGCTCGGGTGCCGGGTAATCGCGTGCGACCGCTATGACGATGCCCCGGCGATGCAGGTCAGCGACGCGCGCGAAGTCTTCTCGATGCTCGACGGGGCGGCGCTTCGCCGCGCGGTGGAAAAGCACCGGCCCGATCATATTGTGCCCGAGATCGAGGCGATCGACACCGATATGCTGGCGACCCTCGAAAGCGAGGGCTGGCATGTCGTGCCGTCGGCCAAGGCAGTCCAGCTGACCATGAACCGCGACGGCATCCGCGATTTCGCAGCGCATAAGCTGGGACTGATCACGTCGCGCTACATCTTCGCCGAATCGCGCGAGCAGGCGATCGCGGCCGACGTCGGCTTGCCTGCGGTGGTCAAGCCGGTGATGTCGTCGAGCGGCAAGGGCCAAAGCGTGGCGCGGACTGAGGCCGAGCTTGGCACCGCGTTCGATTATGCCGTCGCCAACATGCGCGGCGACCGCCCGCGCGTGATCGTCGAGGAGTTTATCGACTTCGATTATGAGATCACCTTGCTGACCGTCGCGACGCGCGACGGGGTGCGGTTCTGCGCGCCGATCGGGCATCATCAGGAAAGCGGCGATTACCGCACCAGTTGGCAGCCCGCGGAGATGGACGCGGGCGTGCTGAAATCGGCCGAGGAGCAAGCCGAAAAGGTCGTCACCGCGCTGGGCGGATACGGATTGTTCGGGGTCGAATTCTTCATCGCCGGCCAAGGGGACCAAGCGCGTGCGATCTTCTCCGAATTGAGCCCGCGGCCGCACGACACCGGAATGGTCACGCTGATCGGCCAGTCGCCCAACGAGTTCGAGCTTCACCTGCGCGCGATCCTCGGGCTGCCGATCGGCGAGATTGCCAGCGCCGGCGCGGCCGCTTCGGCGGTAATCCTGGCCGAGCGCGAGAGCCACAATTTCGACTATGAGGGGATCGCCGAGGCGATGCGCGACGGCGCCGATATCCGGCTGTTCGCCAAGCCGGAAACGCTGCCAAAGCGGCGCATGGGAGTAGCGCTAGCGCTCGGCAGCGACGTCGACGAGGCCCGCCAACGCGCAATTGCCGCCGCTGGTGCGGTGCGGATCACCGATCTGGATTAGTCCTCGCTTGTATATTTATGCGGCAATTTGCATATAGCCGCAATGATTCAAGTCTCCATCCTTGGTGCATCGGGCTATGTCGGCGGTGAGCTGATGCGGCTCATCGCGGGCCACCCCGAGCTTGAAGTCGCGGTGGCGTTCGGGGCCTCGGCGGCGGGGCGCCCGGTGGCCGAGCTTTGCCCGCATCTGTCGTTAGCTTACCCGGAGCTGCGGTTTGCGGCGTGGGATCCCGCGCTGCTCGCCGAAAGCGACTTGATCCTCGCCGCCTTGCCGCATGGCGAGACCCAGCGGCTGGCCGACGACTTGCTCGCGCCGGGGGTGCCGCTGGTCGATCTCGGCGCTGACTTCCGGCTTGATAGCGGCGCCGATTATGAACGCTGGTACGGCGAGGCGCACGCGCGGCCCGAGCTGATCGGCAGCTTCGTCTACGGGCTGCCGGAGTTTACCCGCGGCGAGATCGCCGGATCGAAGCGGGTTGCGGCGCCGGGCTGCTACCCGACCGCGGCGAGCCTGGCGTTGCGCCCGTTGATCGCGGCAGGGGCGATCGAGCCCAAGGGGATCATCGTCGACGCCGCCTCGGGCGTGAGCGGCGCCGGACGTGCGGCGAGCGGGGGGACGCATTATTGCAGCGTCGAAGGCAATATGCGCGCTTACGGATTGCTCAATCACCGCCACACCGCCGAGATCGAGATGATGATCGGCGGCGAGGTGCTATTCACCCCGCACCTGGTGCCGATGAGCCGCGGGATATTGGCGACCTGCTATGCCCGCGCGACGCGGCCGAGCGATCCGCTGGCGATCCTGCGTGAGGCCTATGCCGGCGAGCGCTTCGTCCTTGTCGGCGAGGCGCCGCCCGAGACCAAATGGGCCGCCGGGTCGAACGCAGCATTCGTCACGGCGCGGTTTGACGAGCGCACCGGGATGGTGGTCGCGATCGCGGCAATCGACAATCTCGGCAAGGGCGCGGCGGGGCAGATGATCCAGTGCGCGAACCTTATGCTTGGCCTCGACGAGGGCGCAGGCCTTTCAAATATGGGGATTTTTCCATGAGCGTGACCGCAGCCGAGGGATTTGTCGCGGCGGGGTGCCATGCCGGGGTCAAGCGCAAGCGGCTCGACTACGCGATCCTCGCCACCGCCGACGGCCAGCCGGTACCGACCGCGGCGGTGTTCACCCAGAACAAGTTTCGCGCGCCCCCGGTCGAGGCGAGCCTCGAGCGGTTGCGAGCGTCGGGCGGGATGGCGGCGGGAGTGATCGTCAATTCGGGCAATGCCAATGCCGGGACCGGCAAGCCCGGCCGCGCCGACGCCGAGGCGATGTGTGTCGCTGCAGCGAAAGGCGTCGGCTGTGCGCCGGGCGAGATGCTGGTCTGCTCGACCGGGCTGATCGGGATCGCGCTGCCGATCGACAGATTGATCGCCGCCACGCCCAAACTGGCGAACAAGCGCTCGCGCGGCGGGCATGTCGAGGCCGCCAAGGGCATCCTCACCACCGATACCCGGCCCAAGGAAGCGGTGGTCGCCGGCGCTTCAGGCAAAACGGGGGGCTTCACCGTCGGCGGGATGGCCAAGGGCTGCGGGATGCTGGCGCCGAACATGGCGACGATGCTCGCTTTCCTGACCACCGACGCCGCGCTGACCCCGGCCGAGCTCGAGCCGATCCTTGTCCGTGCCACCGATGCGACTTTCAACTGCCTGATCACCGACGGCGCGACCTCGACCAACGACACGGTGATGCTGTTCGCCAGCGGCAAGCGCGGCCGGCCCGACCTGGCGGCGTTCGAAGATGCGGTGCGGCAATGCTGCGAGGAACTGATGCTGCAGATGGCGCGCGATGCCGAGGGCATGACCAAGCTGGTGGTGATCCGCGTCACCGGTGCCGCATCCGACGCCGAAGCGCGCCGCGTGGCGCGGTCGATCGGCAACAATCAGTTGATCAAGTGCAGCTGGTACGGCGCCGACGCTTATTGGGGCCGCTTGCTCGCCGAAGCCGGATCGTGCGGGGTCGACTTCGACACCGAGCGCGCTTCGGTCGCTTATGGCGGGATCAAGGTCGCCGCAGCCGGAGTCGAAATCGCGCACGATGGCGCGGCGGTGATGGCGCATATGCGCGGGCATGAAATCGACATCCTGGTCGAACTCGGGCTTGGCAGCGGCGTCGGTCGCGCGGTCTCGGTCGACCTCGGTCCGGGCTACATCAAGGAAAATGCGGCAACGTCATGATCAACACCAACGACACCGCGCGGCTGCTGATCGAAGCGCTGCCCTACATCCGCCGCTTCACCGGCAAGACCATCGTGGTCAAGGTCGGCGGGCTCCCGATGACCGACCCGGCGCGCGCCCGCAGCCTGGCCAAGGACGTTCTGCTGCTCCACTCGGTCGGGATCCGGCCGGTGCTGGTCCACGGCGGCGGGCCGCAGATCGACGAACAGATGAAACGCCAGGGCAAGGCCCCCGAGTTTCGCGACGGGCTGCGCGTGACCGATGGCGAGACCCTGGACATCGTTCGCATGGTGCTGGTCGGCAAGATCAACCGCGAGCTGGTGAGCGCGGTCAATGCGATCGAGCCGGTCGCGGACGGGCTCGCGCGCGAAGATGGGCGGCAGCTCGAGGCGACCCAGATCGATCCCGCGCTCGGCTTCGTCGGCAAGGTCGGCAAGGTCCGCGCCGGATTGCTCCATGCGTTGCTCGACGACGGGCTGATCCCGATTGTTTCGACGGTCGGCGCCGATGTCGCTGGGCAGCCCTACAACGTCAACGCCGATGATGCCGCGCGCGCGATCGCGGTGGCGATGGGCGCGGAGAAGTTGATCTATCTGACCGGCGCCCCGGGGTTGCTCGAAGATCCCGCCGACCCGGCGAGCCTGGTTCAGCGGATCACCACAGGCGAGGCGCGGCGGCGGATCGACGATGCCAGCGTGACCGGCGGGATGATCCCCAAATTGATCGCCTGCGCCGAAGCGGTCGAGGGCGGCGTCGACAGCGCCCACATGATCGACGGCCGCGCCGAGCATGCCATTTTGGTCGAACTGTTCACCGATGAGGGCGTCGGAACGATGATCTGCAAGGGAGCATCATGAGCCAGTTGTCGAAAGCCCAGCGCCAGCGGCTGATCGCCGACTGGCTGCGCGCGCACCGTGTCGGCAGCCAGGAAGAAATTGTCGCACGGCTGTCGCTGGCCGGCATACCCGCAACCCAGGCCACCGTCAGTCGCGACCTGGACGAGCTGGGCGCGGTCAAGTTGAAGCGCGAGGGATCGATCCGCTACATACTTGGTGACCAGGTCGATCCCAACTTCGCCGCGGCCAAACTCGATCGCTTGCTAAGCGAATGGGTCGACGCGATCATCCCCGCGGGCAATCTGCTGGTGATCAAGACCCCGCCGGGATCGGCCAATCTTGTCGCCAACGCGCTTGATGCGGCCGATGTGCCCGATATTGCCGGAACGATCGCCGGGGACGATACGATCTTCGTCGCCTTGGCCGACGGAGTCGAGGCGCACGCCGCCGCCGGACGGCTCGGCGTGCGACGGATTGGAGCAAGCGCAGGGGCCGGAGGAAGTGCGGGCGGCGGAGCAAGCGGGTCCGCCGCGAGTTAAGACGAACACCACATAAGGATCCCCATGATGCGCTTCGTCACCCCCACTTTGCTGATCGCCATTGTTTCGCTCGGCGCGTGCGACAAGCCTGCGGCGCCAACCGCGAAGCCCGAGCCGATCCGCGTGCGCAGTGCCGGGCAAGACCAATTGTTCAAACTCGACGACCTCAACCGCGCGATTGCCCTCAAACGTGCGATCTCGGCCACCGGATCTCAGTGCAAGCGGCTGATTTCATCGGGCTTCGTCGGCCCCTACAAGAATATGGATATGTGGACCGCGCGCTGCGAGGACAGCCGCTCGGCGGAACGCGATTGGGCAATTTTCGTCGGCGCCAATGACAGCGTCCAGGTGCGGCTATGCCAGGACACCGTCGTGGCCGGCCTCCCCGCCTGCACCGCGCGGGCCGGAACCGAGGGCGGCAGCGGTGTGGCCAAGAAGAAATGATGCACAAAAAAGCGGGCCGCTTTCACGACCCGCTTTGTTTGGAAATGCGATAGGGATCAGTCGCAGCGGCTAGTGGTCTTGAGCTCGCCGTTGGCCGATCTTTCCTTGATCGTGACGCAATTGCCCTTGCGGATTTCCTCACGGCTGCTGCCATCTGCGTTGACCGTGCGCTCACCCTTGGGGACGCGCTTGCCGTCCTTGATCTCGTAACTCCAGCCCTTCGGGGTGGCTTGATCGGCCGCCTGAGCAAAGGCTGCGCTCGCCGCAGTGACGGCGAACACCGCTCCACCGACGATCAGCATAATCTTGAACACGCGTTGCATCGACTTCACTCCTCTTCGATCCTGATTACGCCGCCACAGGTGAACCGGGCATGAAAAAGGACCAGCCGTTGAGATAACGCCCGGCAGTCCAAAAGTCATCCCGCAGACGTGCGAAAGCCGCCCGGCCAGCACTGGCGGAGCGGCTTTTCGAAAGTGTGCGAATTAGCCGACGGTGGTCCGGCGAGGGCAGTCCTGACGAGCTCAGAAGGCTTGAGTCCTTCGGGCTTAGCCTTGCCTCGCTTTAAAGCGCCGGTTGGTCTTGTTGATGACGTAGGTGCGACCACGACGGCGAATCACCCGGCAATCGCGGTGGCGCGACTTGAGCGACTTCAAGGAATTGCGAATCTTCATGGCCGGAACGTGCCTTCGTTTCAAATCTAGTTTTAGGCTGGAATACCGGGCGCTCCCCTAGAGGCGAGGCCCGGCAGAGTCAAGGCGCAGGAGGGATCAGTTTGCCGCGCGCGGTGCACCCGGCGCGAACAGATTGCCAAAATAATTGCCCTGATACCACAGCGGCCGCGCCTCGGCGTCGGCGAGCTGACGTGCGATGCGATAGTTGAACTCGGCATAGCGCGCCGCCGCGTCCCACAGGATCGGCAATTTCACTTCATCGCTGACCTGGTGGTAATTCTTGGCGAAAAACTCGTCGAACTTGGCCTTGCCGCCATTGCCATAGCCGGTGAACAGCAGGATCGCGGGAACCCCGCGCTTGACGAACTGATAATGGTCGGAGCGGGTGAAAATCGCTTGTTCGGGCATCGGATCAGGCGAGACCGAGATGTTCATCGCCTTGCCCGCCTCGGCGACCGCGCGGGCGATAGTCGAATGATCGCCCCCAAACGCGACGACGTCGTTGAACTGATACAGTGGCACCGGCATGTCGAGATCGACCCCGCCGACGATCTGGCCGATCGGGACCGGCGGGTGGGCGGCGAAATAATCCGCCCCGAGCAACCCCAATTCCTCGCCGGTATGGGCGACGAACAGGATCGAGCGGCGCGGCGCCTTGCCGCTGTCGGCAAACTGGCGCGCGGCTTCGAGCAAGGTCGCAACCCCGGCGGCATTGTCGAGCGCACCATTGTAGACATTGTCCTCGCCCGGCTTGGCGTCTTTCTTGAGCCCGAGATGATCGAGATGGCCCATCATCGCGACATATTCAGACTTGAGCCGAGGGTCGCTGCCGGGAAGCAGCGCGACGACTTCGGGGCTCTTAAAGTCCTCCCACGCCGATTCGGAACGGATCGACAGCGCCGGCCTCAGCGGGAATCCACGCGGGCGAACATTCTTCTTTTTGGCCTCGGCGCGCACCGCAGCGAGCGACTTGGGCGCACCAGTGAACAGGTGTTCGGCCATCGCCGAGGTGGCGCTGAGCGACACCTTGAGGCTGCCTTGGTCGGCCCCCGACTTGCCCGCCGCGTCGACCCAATTGATCGACGGGCGCTTCGAATAGAGGCTCATCCGCGGGGCGCCCGGCGGGGTCGGGCTGACCCGCCCGCCAACGCCAATCTCAAGCATCCCGACAGCGCCATGCGCGGCGGCAATTTCGCTTTTGCTGTCGCCGAGGTGCGCGGCAATGTCGCTCGGATAGCCGGCGGGGGTTCCGCGCAGCATCACGACGATCTTGCCGCGCGTGTCGAGCCCGGCATAATCGTCGATCCCGAGCGCCCGGTCCGACAGACCATAGCCGACGAACACCAGTCCGGCGTCGATCGCGCGATCCTTGTCGGTCAGGCTGGGGCGCAGGCCGAGGTCAAATTCGCTCACCGCGGCGGTCTTGCCGCCGACCGTCATCGCGATCGAGCTTTTGCCCGGGACCAGGGTCGCGCGGCGGAACGGGACCCATTGGTACCAGCCGCCATTGTCGCCCGCGGGTTTGAGTCCGACCGCGCGGAACTGCGTCGCGACATAAGCGGCGGCGATTTCATGCCCGCGGGTGCCGGTGCCGCGCCCTTCGAGCAAATCGTCGGCGAGGAATTCGACATGGCCGCGCACTCGCGCCGCCGCCGGGCTATCGACCGTGGTCGCGAGCGGGGCCGACAGCGCCGCGCTGGCGGCGAGCGCGAGGGGGAGCAGCAGAATGCGATTGAGGATCATCGAGTCTCGCCAAACAGAAAATGGGGGCGGCGTTAACGACCGCTTGGGATATGCTGGCTATCGGATGCCGCGCCCCAAGACCAGATGCGCGCCCGCCGCTCGTCGAAGCAGGGGGTTTGCCCATCGAGCGACCGCCGCTATCAGGGCGCGCGATTAACCTTCATCACCCAGGGGCTTCATGAGCATTAATATTTCGAGCGCATTCGACGCCGGCAACATCAAGGTCGTCGACCAGGACGGCGACCGCGTCGACCTCGAAATCGTCAAGGACCATATGAGCGATTTCCACCAGTGGTTCCACTTCCGCCTGGCCGGGGCGGGGGGACGCGAAGTGACGCTTCGGATCGTCAATTGCGGGTCGGCGGCCTACCCCGCCGGATGGCCCGACTATAAAGCCTGCCTGTCGATCGACCGCGAGGATTGGGTGCGGATCGACGGCACGAGCTATGCCGACGGGGTGCTCACGATCCGCTTCACGCCCGAGACCGACCTCGTGTGGATCGCTTATTTCGCGCCTTATTCGATGGAGCGGCACCATGATCTGGTGTCGACCGTCGCCGCACTGCCTGGGGTCGAGTATCAGAGCCTGGGCAAGAGCCACGACGGGCAGGATATCGACTGCCTGACGCTTGGCGAGGGCGATCTCACCGTATGGCTCTATGCGCGCCAGCACCCCGGCGAGACGATGGCCGAATGGTGGAT
>JAJAYY010000025.1 GCA_026785965.1 Sphingomonas bacterium | reverse complement strand
CGGTCGGATTGGCCGCGCTGGCGTTGCTGTGGTTCACAGTGCGGCCGCCTTCGCCGCCACGCGATATCGTCGCCGCGGAAACCCCGCTGACCGCGATCGGCGGACCGTTCACACTGGTCGGGGCCGACGGCCAGCCGTTCGCCAGCACCCGGCTGACGGGCAAGCCGTTCGCGATCTTTTTTGGTTTCACCCATTGCCCCGACGTCTGTCCGACGACGCTGGCGCGGCTGGCCAAGCTACGCACTGAGCTCGGCAAAGGCGACGACGCCTTCGCGATTGTGTTCGTCACGGTCGATCCCGAGCGCGACGGGCCGGCCGAGGTCGGCACCTATGCCGGGCTGTTCGGAACGCCGGTAATCGGACTCACCGGGACCCAGGCCCAGATCGATCAGGTCAAACAGCAGTATAAGATTTTTTCGGAAAAGGTTGCGCAGCCGAACGGCGATTATAGCGTCGATCATACCGCGACGGTGCTGCTGATGGACCGCACCGGCCAGTTTGTTGCCACGCTCGCCCCCGATGAAGGCGATGCGGTGGCGCTCGACAAGCTCAGGCGGGTGACCGGCTAGCCGCGAGCACGCGGTCGAGCAGTCGGTCGATCGCGGCCAGACTCTCGGGCTCTTCGAGGCTCGGGGCGTGGCCGACTTCGGGGATTGTGACGAGCTCGACATCGCTGATTTCGGACACCATCTTGGTGGCGGTATCGGCACTTAGCAGGTCGCTATATTCGCCCCGCAGGACGGTCACCGGGCGTCCGTCGAGCGCGCGGTAGAAAGGCCAGGCGTCGATCTGCGGCTTGCCCGCGGCGCGCTCGAGATTATCGGCGATCGCCATGTCATAATCGAGCCGGATCTCGCCGCCATCCTCGCGGCAGACGCGCTGTGCATAGCGCAGCCAGTCCGCCGCCACCCAGCGCGGAAACATCGTCCGATTGCGGTCCGCGAGCGCTGCCGCGGCCTCGTCCCAGCTCAAATAGCGGCGATCCTGGCCAACATAAGATCCGATTCGCTCAACTCCGGCCTGGTCGATCGTTGGTCCAATGTCGTTGAGCAAGGCCCCGGCGATGCGCTCATTGTCGGTCGCGGCGAGCAGCATCGTGCACAGTCCGCCAAGCGAGGTGCCGACGAACACCGCGTCGGCAATGCCGAGCTGATCGAGCATCTTCATCAGGTCGGCGACATAAGTGACCGGCGCATAATTGGCCGGATTGGGGTCATAGCCACTGCTGCCGCGCCCGCGCAGGTCAACCGCGATCACCCGCCATTCCCCGGCATAGCGGTCGGCGATCGGCTCGAAGTCGCGGGCGTTGCGGGTCAGGCCGGGGATGCACAGGAGCGGCGGACGCTCGTGCGGACCGTCATAATCGCGATAATGGAGCTTGAGGCCGTCGGCGCTGTTCCAGCTTCGGTCGGTCCACACGGCCATCAACGCTTTCCCCTTGTTCGCGCCTCCCCTATCGCGGGCCGATGGCCGCCGATCAACCCATCCTTGAACTTGGACCAGGCTTTTATGATGCGGTCGCTCCAGCCGACTTCCCGCAGGCTATTGCGCGGTTCGTCAATCAGCGCTGGGCCGAGCGCGTCGGGCTGGGCGCGATTGAATGGCAGCGGCACTTCGCGCGGTTCGATCCGCTGCCCGATAATCTGCCCCAGCCGCTCGCACTCAGATACCACGGCCACCAATTCCGCCATTACAATGCCGAGCTTGGCGACGGGCGCGGCTTCCTGTTCGCGCAGGTTCGTGACGATGCGGGCCGGTTGCTCGACCTTGGCACCAAGGGCAGCGGGACGACCCCGTGGAGCCGCCGCGGCGACGGTCGGCTGACGCTCAAGGGCGGAGTGCGCGAAGTGCTCGCAACCGAGATGCTCGAAGCGCTTGGCATCAACACCTCGAAGAGCTTTGCCTTGTTCGAGACCGGCGAAGCGCTCGAGCGCGGCGACGAGCCTTCGCCGACGCGATCGGCGGTGCTCACCCGCCTCAGCCATGGCCACATCCGCATCGGCAGTTTCCAACGGCTGGCGTTCTTCGAGGATCGCGAAGGGCTCGTTGCGCTGACGCATTACTGCCTGAACTATCTCTTCGCCGAACCGGGCGACGATCCGCACATATTGTTCGACCGCGTCTGCTCGGCGACTGCGACGCTCGCGGCATCCTACATTGCCGCTGGCTTTGTCCACGGCGTGCTCAACAGCGACAATATCAACATCACCGGCGAGAGCTTCGATTATGGCCCGTGGCGGTTCGCGCCCGAGTGGGACGAAGGCTTCACCGCGGCCTATTTCGACCATCACGGCCTCTATGCCTTCGGCCGCCAGCCCGAAGCGATCCAGTGGGATGTCGCGCAGCTCGCTGGCTGCCTCGCGCTGATCGGCGACGCGGCGACCTTGTCCGACCTGCTCGCGGAGTGGCCGGCGCGGTTCGAGGCGGCGCTGTTCGAGCGCCTGCTGGCGCGGCTTGGGGTGGCGCGATCGGGCGAGGATGACCGGCCGTTGGTGTCGGCCCTGTTGACCGCGCTTCGCTCGCGCCGGGTCGGAATCGACCGCGTTTTCTTCGATTGGCGTGGCGGACGCATTCCCGATGCGGTCGAGTATGAAGACCCGGCATTCGACCCGCTGCGCAACGCGCTGGCCGGCCGCCAATATCAGGTTTCGCATCCATATTGGTCCGACCCTGCCCCCTGCTCGATGCTGATCGACGAGGTCGAGGCGATCTGGGCGGCGATCGTCGAGGCCGACGACTGGGCTCCGTTCGAAGCCAAGATCAGCGCGGTCCGGCGGATGGGCGAGGCTAACGCAGCCGATGCCGCATCATGACCTCGGCAGACGCTTGACCGCGGCGCGGCGGCGTGGGAGCAGCGCGCTCGTGCGGGAGTATCCATGACCGACCAACTCGTATCGACCGAGCCGGCAACCGGTGCGGAAATCTGGCGCGGCGCGATCGGCGATGCCGCCGCCGAAGTCGCCGCCGCGCGCGCCGCCTGGCCCGAGTGGGCGGCGCATTCGGTGTCGTACCGCATCGAAATGATGAACCGCTTCGCCAATGTCGTGCGGAGCAAGGAACAGGATTTCGCCGACCTCATCGCGCGCGAAACCGGCAAGCCGTTCTGGGAAGCCAAGACCGAGGTCGGCGCAGTCATCAACAAGGTCGAAATCTCGATCAACGCCTACAGCGAACGCACCCCGATGCGAAAGCTTGAAGCGGCGATGGGCAATAAGGTCGCGGTGCGCCACAAGCCGCACGGCGTCCTGGCGGTGCTCGGCCCGTATAATTTTCCCGCTCACCTCCCCAATGGCCACATCGTCCCGGCACTGATTGCCGGCAATGCGGTGGTGTTCAAGCCGAGCGAGAAGACCCCTGCAACCGGGGCAATGCTGGTCGACTGCTTGCGTGAGGCGGGGGTGCCCGAAGGCGTCATCGGCCTGCTCATCGGCGGGCCCGACGAAGGCCGCGCGCTCGCCGGGCAGGATGGCATCGACGGCTTGCTGTTCACCGGATCGGCGCGCGCCGGGATGGCGCTCCACCGCCAGTTCGCCGAGACCCCGCACAAGATCCTCGCGCTCGAACTGGGCGGTAACACTCCGCTGGTGGTGTGGAATGCCGCCGACCTCCAGGCGGCGGCGATGATCATCGTCCAGTCGGCGTTCCTGTCGGCCGGGCAGCGCTGCACCGCGGCGCGGCGGCTGATCGTCGAGGATGGCCAGCATGAGGCGCTGATCGGCGAAGTCACCAAGCTGATCGACCGCATCATCGTCGATCATCCCCACGCCGACCCGCAGCCGTTCATGGGTCCGGTGATCGATGGCGCCGCGGCCGATTTCCTCCAGGAACAGTTCGTCGGGCTGATGATGAAGGGCGGCCAGCCGATCCGCCGGCTCGAGCGCCCGCACGACGATCGGCCCTACCTCACCCCGGCGCTGATCGACATGACCGACGCCAAGGACCGCCCCGACGAGGAATTGTTCGGCCCGGTGCTGCAACTCATCCGGGTCAAGGATTTCGACGCGGCGATCGACGAGGCCAACCGCACCCGTTTCGGGCTCGCGGCGAGCATATTGACCAAGGAGCCGGCGCTCTACGACCGCTTCTGGGCCAACGTCCGCGCCGGGGTGATCAACTGGAACAAGCCAACCAATGGCGCCCCCTCGAACGCCCCGTTCGGCGGGGTCGGCATGAGCGGCAACCACCGCCCGAGCGCTTATTACGCCGCCGATTATTGCGCCTACCCGGTGACCAGCGTTGAAGCCGACGTGGTGCGCGCGGTGATCACCGAAGGGTTGAGGGACGCGTACGTGCCGGCGGACGACCGCGTTTAGAGGTTCGTCACCCCGGGCTTGACCCGGGGTCCATCTGCCGTTGAGCGGTAGTCAAGAAAAAGGTGGATCCCGCCTCAAGGCCGGGATGACGGCACGAAAACACCCTATCCCCTGAGCTCGGGCATATAGCCTTCGTCGATCGGGTCGCTGAACTTGGTGACGCGGCTGTCGAAGCGCATGCGGACCTTGCCGGTGGCGCCGTGGCGCTGCTTGGCGATGATCAGCTCGGCGGTGCCATAGACGCGCTCCATGTCGCGCATCCATTGCTCGTGCGCCTCGACAATCTTGACGTCGTCGCCCTCGACCGGCCGCTTGGGGTCCTTCACCGCGACGTAATAATCCTCGCGATAGACGAACATCACGATGTCGGCGTCCTGCTCGATCGAGCCCGATTCGCGCAAGTCCGACAGTTGCGGTCGCTTGTCTTCACGCTGTTCGACCGCGCGGCTCAGCTGCGACAGCGCCAGCACCGGCAGATCGAGCTCCTTGGCAAGCTGCTTCAAGCCGCGGCTGATTTCGGAAATTTCCTGGACGCGATTGTCGTTCGAACCGGCCTTGCCGCTGCCCTGCAGCTGTTGCAGATAATCGACCACGACCATGCCGATCCCCTTCTGACGCTTTAACCGGCG
>JAJAYY010000024.1 GCA_026785965.1 Sphingomonas bacterium | reverse complement strand
GCGATGCGCGCCCGCTTCGCCGCCGGTCGCCCAGCCGGCGAACAGCCCCCCGCGCCCGGTGCGACGCGCGGCGCCGGCGAGGGCTCTCCGCAAGGTGGCCAGCGCGGCGGCTTCGGAGGCGGAGGCCGGTTCGGCGACGGGCGAAACGGCGGGCGACTGACGCTGTCGATGACCCACAGCCTGACCTTGGTCGATCGGGTCACGATCGCTGACGGCCTGCCAGAACTCGATTATCTCGACGGCGAAGCGGTCGGCGCCAGTGGGGGCCGCGCGCGCCATGAGATTGAAAGCGAGGCCGGCTATTACAACAATGGCCTCGGCGCGCGCCTCTCGACCAACTGGCGCAGCGGCACGCGCGTCGACAGCAGCGTGAGCGGTGGCGACCTGCGTTTCTCGCCCTACGCCAGCGTCAATCTGCGGCTGTTTGCCAATCTCGGCGAGCGCTTCGACCTGGTCGCCAAGCATCCGATCTTGCGCGGCACCTCGGTCCGCTTCGACATCGACAATCTATTCGATGCCCGGCCCAAGGTTCGCGACGCCAGTGGCGCCACTCCGTTCAGCTATCAGCCCGGCCTGCTCGAGCCGATCGGCCGCACCTTCGGCATCACCCTGCGCAAATTATTCGTGCCGCGGCGGTTTTTCCAGGGTGGCGGTGGTGGCGGGGGCCGGGCGGCTAGGCCTTGAGCGCCTGCGCCCGCGCGATTGACTCGATCACCACCTGCTTCGCGGCAGCGGCGTCGCCCCACTTGCCGACGCGGACCCATTTCTCGGCCTCAAGGTCTTTGTAATGGGTGAAGAAATGCTCGATCTGCTGGAGCACGATGCCCGGCAGGTCGGTGCCTTCCATGACTTCGGCATAATAAGGACTGGTCGATGTCTCGGGCACCGCGAGCAATTTCTCGTCGCCCCCGGCCTCATCCTCAAGGTACAATACCGCGACCGGGCGGGCGCGGATTACCGACCCTGAAATCAGCGGCCAGCGGGTCATCACCAGGCAATCGAGCGGGTCGCCGTCGCCACACAAGGTCTGCGGGATGAAGCCGTAATTGGCCGGGTAGCGCATCGAGGTGTGGAGAATGCGGTCGACGAAGATCGCGCCCGACGCCTTGTCGAACTCATACTTCACCGGCTCGCCGCCGATCGGCACTTCGATCAGCACGTTGATGCTGTGCGGCGGGTTAGAGCCCGCAGGAATCAGGTCGATGTTCATGATTGCCGCGCTCTAGCCGCTCCGGCGCCGAGGGCAAGCCCCGGCGCCCGATCACGGCCTCAGCGCGGCTTGAGCAACAAGTCGAGCGGGCCGTCGCTTTTGCCGATCTTGACCAGCTGCGGATAGCGCAGGCCGCCGGCATATTGAATGCTATAGTCCTTGACCGCATCGCCGCGCTTGATCGTCAGCCGGATCGGCGTCTTGCCATCTTTCGCTGCGGCGATCGCATCCTTCATGGCGTCTTCGCTCCACGCCCGCTCGCCGACCGCGACGATCTCGTCGCCGCTGCGAAGCGCTGCGTTGAAGGCCGGCGAGCCCCACAGGACCGACCCCAGCTTGGCATCCTTGTCGACCGAGAAACCGAGCGAATAGTTGAAATCGGCATTGGCCGGCCCGCCTTTGGCAAAAGCCTTGGCCGCATTATTGGGTTCATCGGTGTAGCGAAGCTCGTAGCCAGAAAGCGTGATCCCGGCGAGCGGCGCGCGCGGTGCGACCGCATCGACCCGATCGCGCAGGAAGCTCGCCCAGTCGTTCGGATAGACCGCGTTAAGGGTCGCGATCACGTCATCCCGAGTATAAGGCAGATTGCCCCAATCGCCGTCGCGTACGCCGAAGAAAGCTCGCGCGAAATCGTCCATTCCACGCTTGTTGGCGGTGCCGCGGCGAATGATCGCGTCGGCCTCGAGCCAGATCAGCAGTCCCTCGACATAATAATTTTCGTTGCGCTGATAACTGCCCCACGGCTGGGGGCGACGATTCTGGATGATTGGGTCGTTGGTGGTGTCGAGCAGCGGCCGCCAGTCGCGCCCGCGCGCCTGGTCCTGTCCAGCGGCGTATAGCGCGAGCACGTCGAGCATATGCTGTTTCGGACTCATCCCGCCGCGCGCTTCGAGCACCCAGCCCCAGAATTGGGTCTGGCCTTCATAGACCCACAGCAAATCGTTGTTGAGCGGGGTGCGGAAGTCGGCGACATTCTGGCCTGCGGGGCGGCGGAATTTGCCGTCCCAGCTGTGGACGAATTCATGGGGGAAGACGTTCCGGTCGCCGGCATGATTGTCATAATCGATGAACGCGCCCGGGTCCGACGAAATCTCGGTGCTGCGATGATGCTCAAGCCCGATCCCGCCAAGCTTGTCGGTAATCGCGTTCAAGAAGTCATAATGGTCGAAATGACGCGCGCCGAAGGTCTTGATCGCCTGGTCGACCATCTTGGCATGCTTGGCGATCACCTCGGCTGGAATCTTCAGTTCCTTGGGATCGTCGGCAAAGCTGTTGAGCGTGACGTTGTGGCCAAGGTCGTCCTTGCGAAAATAGCGCCCGGCGAAGATCGGCGAATCGATCAGATTCTCGTAATCGATCACCCCATAAGTGATGCGATTGGCGCCGGTCGCGGGCGCCGTCGCGGTCGGGCGAAGCGCGGTTGCCGCGTGCCAGCCGGCCGGCAGGATGACGCTCGCCACGACCGGGATCTGGCGGGTGTAATAGCCCGCCGGATACATCGACACGGCTTCCCACTGGATGTTGAGCATCTCGGGTGTGACGACGATCCGGCCTTGGCGGCTATTGAGTGCCGACAGGAACGAAAACCGCGCCTCGACCGCACTCACGCCTGCGGGGACGTCGATCTGATAGGCGTTGACCTCAATCGGATCGCGCTTCCACGGCAGCGTCTGGCCATTGGCGGTGAACGTCACGCCGGCGACCTTGTCGATCTCGCCGTCAGGGCCATGATGCCCGGGAAGCCACTTCGGCACTTGCAGGATCATCCGGCCGGGCTGGGCGACGGGGATCGTCTCGCGCACCTTAAAGATCGCGCGCGCGATGTCGGTCGCATCGACTTCGAGCTGGATGGTGCCGGGATAGGGCAGGTCACGCGGCGCCGGGAAAGTGTCGACATGCGCCGCCACCGGGGCGAGCGTATTCTGCGCCGAGATCGGGCTCGGAATCGCGATGAACAAGGGAAGGGCGAGGGCGAGTGCATACGCACGATAAGGACTGGTCATCGGGGGAGGCTAGCGCCGTAAGCGCGCGGTCGCTAGTGGCAGGACCAACCGTATGTCGAAAATCTCAACCCCCCAGCCCGTGCGCGGAATGCAAAGCCTGCTTGGCCCCGAAGCCGACCGCTTCCACGCGGTCGTCGCCGCGTTCGATCGCGTGCGTCGCTTGTACGGCTTCAAGCGGGTCGAAGTCCCGGTGCTCGAGCCGACCGCGGTGTTCGCGCGGACGATGGGCGAAACCACCGATGTCGTCGCCAAGGAAATGTATTCGTTTCTGGATCGCTCGGGCGACCAGGTCACGCTGCGCCCCGAATTCACCGCCGGGATCGCGCGCGCATATCTGTCCGAAGGCTGGCAGCAGTTCGCGCCGTTGAAGGTCGCCACCCACGGCCCCGCTTTCCGCTACGAACGTCCGCAAAAAGGCCGCTTCCGCCAATTCCACCAATTGGACGCTGAGATCATCGGCGCGGGCGAACCGCAAGCCGACGTCGAATTGCTGGCGTTCGGATCGCAACTGCTCGCCGAGCTCGGCATCGGCGGAGTGACGCTCAAGCTCAACACGCTCGGCGACGTCGCCAGCCGCGACGCGTGGCGTGCCCAGCTCGTCGAGCATTTCGCCAGCCATCGCGCCGAACTGAGCGAAGACAGCCAGGCGCGGCTCGACAAGAACCCGCTGCGCATCCTCGACAGCAAGGACGCGAGAGATCGGCCGTTCGCCGACACCGCGCCGCCGATGACGCTGACTGCCGAGGCCGACGATTTCTTCGCAGCGGTTCGCGCCGGGCTCGACGCTGCGGGGGTCGCTTATGAGCTCGCCCCGCACCTCGTGCGCGGGCTCGATTATTACCGCCACACCGCGTTCGAATTCGTCACCGACCAGCTTGGCGCGCAAGGCACCGTGATTGCCGGCGGCCGCTATGACGGCCTGATCGAACAACTCGGTGGCCCGCACACGCCAGCGGTGGGTTGGGCAGCGGGGATCGAGCGGCTGGCGATGCTGATCGAGGCGCCCGCAGCAGAGGCACTCGACGCTGCCATCGTGGTTGAAGAGGATGACGCGCTGACCGCTGCATGGGGTGCTGCCTCACATTTGCGCCGGCGTGGGCTTTCGGTCGAGATCGTCACCGGCGGGTCGCCGCGCAAGCGCTACGATCGCGCGGTCAAGAAGGGGGCCCGGGAAATCGTCGTGCTGACAATTGCGGATGGCAAGGTCGCGCACCGCGTGCGGGCATCGTCCGACGCGCGGGTCGAGGCGAAGTCGCCGGGCGGTAGTTCCATGATCAGGAAGGCGACGAACGTCACGGCCCAGAAGGTCAGCGCCATCGCGAGGAGGCGGCGCGACAAATATC
>JAJAYY010000023.1 GCA_026785965.1 Sphingomonas bacterium | reverse complement strand
TGGTTCAAAGCTGGGTTCGACCTTCAACAACGTGTCGTCGAACCTCGGCTAATCCGAACGCGCGTAACCAAATCGGGGCGCGGTGCCGTAAACGGCGCCGCGCCCTTTGTTGTGCGCCGTTGACGGCTTAGCCCAAGCGCCGCATGGCGGTGCGCGATGCGCTTTTTCTCCGACAATGCCGCCGTCGTCTGCCCCGCCGTGATGGCCGCGCTCGGCGACTCCAATCGTCTCGATAGCGCCTATGACGGCGACTTGTGGTCAAGCCGTCTCGATGGCGCTTTTTCCGACCTGCTCGGGCGTGATGTGCGCGCTTTATGGGTCAGCAGCGGGACCGCCGCCAACTGCCTCGGGCTCGCCGCGCTGTGCCCACCGACCGGCGCGATCTTGTGTCATGAACAGGCGCATATCGAGCAGGATGAGGCGGGCGCGCCAGGCTTCTTCACCCACGGCGCCAAACTCAGCTTGCTCCCCGGAGCTGGCGCCAAGGTCAGCCCCGCAGCGGTCGAGGACGCCTGCGCCCGGGTGCGTTACGACGTGCATCAGGTACCTCCGGCGGCGCTGTCGATCACCAACGCCACCGAATATGGCCTGTCGTACCGGCCCGACGAGATTGCCGCGCTCGGCGACGTCGCCAAACGCCGCGGGCTCGGCTTCCACATGGACGGAGCGCGGTTCGCCAATGCGGTCGCCTTTACCGGCGCGAGCCCCGCCGATCTGACCTGGCGCGCCGGGGTCGACATCCTGTCGTTCGGGTTCGTCAAAAATGGCGGAATGAATGCCGAAGCGCTGATTTTCTTCGATCCGGCGCAGGCCGAGGCGGTGCCGCGCGCGCGCAAGCGTTCGGGTCACTTGCTGTCGAAGGGCCGTTTTCTCGCTGCGCAATTGCTGGCGATGCTCGACGGCGACGTGTGGCTCGCCAACGCCCGCGCCGCCAACGCCGCCGCGCGCACGCTGGCAAACGCCGCCGGGCCCGAGCGGCTGGTATTCCCGGTTGAGGCCAATGAATTGTTCGTGCGGATGACCGCTGAAGAGGCGGCTGCGATCCGCGCCCAGGGGTTCGATTTCTACGATTGGGCGCCGGGCGAAGTGCGGCTGGTGACCAGCTGGGATCAGGACATGGCCGCGGTCGCGCGCCTCGCTGCGGCGATCGCGGCGTTGTGACTGGAGCACGGGTCGACCGCTCGATCGTCATTCCGTTCGTCATTTTCACGCTGATCTGGGGATCGACCTGGATTGTCATCCGCGACCAATTGGGGGTCGTTCCGGCGCAATGGTCGGTCACCTATCGCTTCGCGCTGGCGGCGGTCGCGATGGCGGCGGTGGCGTGGTGGAAGGGGCACAGCCTGCGGCTTGACCGCGGCGGGATGATCGCCGCACTGGTCATCGGCGCGACTCAATTCTGCGTCAATTTCAACAGCGTCTATCTCGCCGAGCGGTTCATCACCTCGGGGCTGGTGGCGACGGTGTTTGCGCTGCTGCTGATCCCCAACAGCCTGCTCGCATGGGCGTTTCTCGACCAGAAACCGAACCGGCGCTTCTGGGGCGCGGCGCTGGTCGCGACTGCCGGAATCACGCTGCTGTTCCTCCACGAATATCGCGCTCATCCGGCGCGCACGTCCGATATCGCGATCGGGCTTGGGCTGACGCTGGTCGGATTGCTCGGCGCGTCGGCGGCGAACGTCTATCAGGCCGGTCGCGAGGCGCGGCGCCATCCATTGTTCGCCTTGCTCGCCTGGTCGATGGCGATTGGTGCTTTGCTCGACGCCGCAATCGCGCTGGTCGTCGCCGGGCCGCCGGTGTTCGATCCGCGACCCGGCTATTGGCTCGGCGTCATTTATCTCGCGCTCGCCGCGTCGGTGCTGTGCTTCAGCCTCTATTTTCCAGTGGTGCGCAAGATCGGCCCGGGCAAGGCGGCCTATTCCAGTGTGATCGTGCCGATTATCGCGATGGCGTTGTCGACGGGTTTTGAAGGCTATCGTTGGACCTTGCTGTCGGCGGCGGGGGTTGCGCTGGCGCTAGGAGGGCTGATCCTCGCGCTCGTCGGGCGGCGCCGTCCGCAGCTTGTCGCGGCGCCCGACGCCGGATAAGCGGGCCCATGTTTGACGCGCGTCTTAATCCTGAAGCTCCGCCCTCGCCAGAGCATGTTGCAACGTTTCGCCGCGATTATCGCCCGCCCGATTATTGGGTCAGCGACGTCGCGCTCGATTTCGCGCTCGATCCGCAGCACACGCGGGTCAAGGCGGCACTCACCGTCACCCGCAACGGCACCCATGATCGCCCGCTGCGGCTGGCCGGGGATCAGCTTCATCCGCTGGCGGTGCGGGTCGATGGCGGCGAGGCGCGCTGGTCGATGGACGGCGACACGCTGGTGGTCGCGATCGACGCCGACCAAGCGACGGTCGAGACCGAGGTCGCGCTCGCGCCACAAGCCAATAGCAAGCTGATGGGGCTTTACGCTTCGGGCGGCCTGCTCTGCACCCAGTGCGAAAGCGAGGGTTTCCGCCGCATCACCTTCCACCCCGACCGCCCCGACGTGCTGTCGCGCTATCGGGTGCGGATGAGCGCCGATCGAGCGCGCTTCCCGATCCTGCTCGCCAATGGCAATCGCGTCGCCAGCGGCGAGGGCGACGACGGCACCCATTGGGCCGAATGGGAAGACCCGTTTCCCAAGCCGTCCTACCTATTCGCTTTGGTCGCGGGCGACTTGGCGGCGAACCGCGATCACTTCACGACGATGAGTGGCCGTCGCGTAGACCTCGCCATTTGGGTGCGCGAGCAGGACCTCGCCAAGACCGCGCATGCGATGGCCAGCCTCAAGGCGGCGATGCGGTGGGACGAGGAAACTTACGGCCGCGAATATGACCTCGACCTGTTCAACATCGTCGCGGTCGACGATTTCAACTTCGGCGCGATGGAGAATAAGGGCCTCAACATCTTCAATTCGCGCTACGTGCTGGCCGATCAGGAAACCGCCACCGACGCCGATTTCGACGCCATCGCCGGGGTCGTCGCGCACGAATATTTTCACAATTGGTCGGGCGATCGCGTGACCTGCCGCGACTGGTTCCAGCTGAGCCTCAAGGAGGGCTTTACGGTGTTCCGCGATCAGAGCTTCTCGGCCGCGATGGGCAGCGAGGCGGTCAAGCGGATCGATGACGTGCGTTTGCTCCGCGCGGTCCAGTTTCCCGAGGATATGGGTCCGCTGGCGCATCCGGTGCGCCCCGAAACCTACCTCGAGATCGCCAATTTCTACACCGCGACGATCTACAATAAGGGCGCCGAGCTGATCCGTATGATGCGCACGATCCTTGGCGGCGACGCGTTTCGCACCGGCAGCAACCTCTATTTCGAACGCCACGACGGCCAGGCGGTGACCTGCGACGATTTCGTGACGGCGATGGAGGACGCCAGCGGGATCGACCTCGCGCAGTTCCGCTTGTGGTACAGCCAGGCCGGGACACCGCAGCTCAGCGCACGGCTCGATCATGACCCGGCCAGCCGAAGCGCGACGCTCCATCTCGCCCAGACCATCCCCGACACCCCCGGCCAGTCGGGCAAGGCGCCGATGGTGATGCCGCTCAAGACCGCCTTGATCGGCGCCGACAGCGGTGCCGAGATCTCCCCCGAACGGCTCATCCTGTTCGACCGGAGCGAGGCCAGTTTCCGCTTCGACGGTGTAGATGAGGCGCCGTTGCTGTCGATCAACCGCGATTTCTCGGTGCCCGCGATCCTCACGGTCGAGCGCCGCGCGGGCGAGCTCGAGAAACTGGCCGAAACCGACCCCAATCCGTTCGCCCGGTTCGAAGCGATCCAGGATTTGCTGATGCGCGCCTTGCTCGCCGGTGCGCGCGGCGAATCGGCCGATTTCGCGCCGGTGATTGCCGCGCTTGGCGCCACCCTGCGCTCGGCCGCGCTAGACACCGCGTTCAAGGGCGAAGCGATGATCGTCCCCGGCGAGAATATCATCGGCGACCGGCTCGACCTGGTCGATCCGCATGCCGTCCACGTCGCGCGCGATGCCTTGCGCGGCGCGGTCGGGGCGGCGCTCGCCGAAGATCTGGTCGCGGCGCAGGCGGCGTCTGCGTCGGGCAGCGACTTGTCGCCCGAGGCCAAGGGGGTGCGGCGCTTGCGCGGGGTGTCGCTCGGGCTGCTCGCGGCGGCTGATCCGGCGCGCGCGGCGGCGCTCGCCAAGGCGCAATATGATGGCGCCGACAATATGACCGACCGCCAGGCCGCGCTGGCCGTGCTGACCAGCCTCGACGTTCCCCAGCGGCAGGCGGCGCTCAACGATTTCTACGATCGCTACCGCGACGACGGGCTGGTGATCGACAAATGGTTCGGGCTCCAGGCCGCGGCCCAGCGCCCAACCACGCTCGCCTTGGTCGAAACGCTCCGCAACCACCCCGATTTCACCTTGAAGAACCCCAATCGCCTGCGCGCGCTGGCGGGCAACTTCGCCGCAAATCCGTCGGCCTTTCACCACCGCTCGGGGCGCGGCTATCGCTTGATCGCAGAGTTGATCATTGAAACCGACCCGATCAACCCGCAGGTCGCGGCGCGGCTGGTCCCGCCGCTCGGCCGCTGGCGCCGCTTCGTTGAACCTTATTCAGGTTTGATGCGCGCCGAGCTTGAGCGGATCGTCGCCACTCCCGGCTTGAGCAAGGACGTGTTCGAGCAGGCATCGAAGAGCCTGGGCTAAGGCTTGCAGGCTTGGCCTAGTGAGTAGCCATCCAGTAGCCGAGATTATATCCGATCCATCCGCCCACCGGCATCAACAGGATGAGGGTAGCCAGCGCGATTGTCTTGGCGCGGGACGACAGCGCGCTCAGTCGTTCGATCATGATTACCCGCCGATCCATTTCGCGACGTCGGTGGCGACCTGGTTGGCGGCGGCGTTAAGCGCTGGGCCAACCGTCGCGGCAGTGCCGTCGGCGGGAACGCTGGCTTCGAAGCGGCGGGTCTCGACCCGGTTTCCACCCAGCGTCGACAGCGCGCCATCATAGCGTACCACGACCGCGCCGGCCTGCGTGTCATAGCCGAAGCGCGACAGCGTTCCGGACAGCGTCAGCCCCGGATCGAGCGCCGACTGGCGCGGGTCGAGCACCACGCGTTTGGTCGTGCGAAGCGCGGTTTCCTGAAGCAGGTCCTGGAACAATTTGTCGGGGCTTTCGACCCACTGGATGTCCTTGATGTAAGCGACCGCGGTTGGCCCGAGGAGCGCCGGAACGCGCGTCGTGTTGAGCTCTTTCGAGATCACCGGCACATCGATCGTCAGCGCCTCGCCCGGCGCTGCGGAGCGCACCATGTTCGCCGGCGCGGGCGCCGAACTGGTCAGCGTTAGCAAGGTTGGCGGGACCTTCTTGCCGCCGAAGCAAGCAGTCAGCGAAAGCGTGGCGGCGGCGACGATCAACAGGCGAGACTGGCGCATCATTTCGTCTTTCCGGGATTGTAGTCGGGCAGCTTCTCGGGGCCGAGCACCCCCATCGCGCCGTCATTGTTAAGGCGCGTCGAAAAAGTGCTGAGCGACGAGGTCAGGTCGCGCAGGTCGCGCACCAGGCGATTGGCTTCGGGCAAGGTCGATTTGGTCAGATTCTGGATCCCCGGCCGCGCATCGGCAATCAGCGCATCCAAATTGTCGGCCGCTTTCTGCGCCGAAGCGATCGTCTTGCGCAAGTCTTCGGCGGCGGGCTTGCCCTGCTCATTGACCAGGCGGCTGGTGTTGTCGGCCAGAACTCCAACCCGCTGCGCGGCGATCCCGGCGTTGCGCGCTGCGACGCGGGCATCGGCGATGGCATCGGCCAGGTCGGGCGCGCGCTCGGCGAGGACGCGGGTCGATTTGTCGACATTCTCAAGGATGTCGGCGATCGAATTCTGATTCTTGTCGCTCAGCAATTCGGTCATCCGCTCGGTCAGCCGCTGAATGCGGTCGATCAATTCCGGGGCCGAGTTGAGCAACGCGCCCAGCCCGCCAGAGGTCGATGGGATCACCGGGCATCCCTGCGGCCCCAATTGCTGGATCGGGCGACCGCCCTTGACCGCGCCATCGAGCTGGATTTCGCTGACCCCGGTGAAGCCGACCCCCTTGATCTGCGCGGTGGTGCCCTGGAGCACGGGCGTTTCGGCATCGACCTCGATCCGCACCCACACGAATTCGGGACGCTCGGGGAGCAGGCTGATCTGTTTGATCTCGCCCACCGGGACCCCGGCGAAGCTGACCGAGCTGCCCTTGTTGAGTCCGCCGACTCCCTGGCTGAAATAAATATCGAAGCATTTGGCGGCCTTGTTTGACAGGCCGGCCAGCCACACCGTGAATATCAACAGCCCTGCCAGCAGCAGCAGGACGACGGTGCCGACTAGCACATGGTTCGAACGCGTTTCCATCAGCGGCCCCGTTGTCCCTTGTCCGACCCCGAAGCGGCAGCGCGCCCGCGGGGTCCGTTAAAATATTCTTGAATCCAAGGATGGTCCAAAGCGAGCAATTCTTCAATCGTTCCGACCGCGACGACCTTCTGGTCGCTGAGCACGGCAACGCGGTCGCAGATTGCATACAGCGTGTCGAGGTCGTGGGTGATGAGGAAGACGGTGAGTTCGAGCCGCTGCTTCAGATTTTCGATCAGCTCGTCGAAGGCGGCGGCGCCGATCGGATCGAGCCCGGCGGTCGGTTCGTCGAGGAACAGCAGTTCGGGGTCGAGCGCGAGGGCGCGGGCAAGGCCGGCGCGCTTACGCATCCCGCCCGACAGCTCGGACGGATATTTGGGCCCGGCATCGGCCGGAAGCCCCGACATCGCGATCTTGTAGCCGGCGATCTCGTCGAGCAGCGGCGGGACGATGAACGGAAAATATTCGCGAATCGGGACCTGGACATTCTCGGCTACGGTCAGGGTCGAAAACAAGGCGCCGTTCTGGAACAATATCCCCCAGCGGCGACGGATATTCTTGGCCTCCTGATCATCGCGCCCGATCATTTTCTCGCCGAGCACCTCAATCTCGCCCTCGGTCGGAGTCTGCAGCCCGATGATCGAGCGCATCAACACCGATTTGCCGGTGCCCGAGGCGCCGACGACGCCGAGAATCTCGCCGCGATGGACCTCGAGGTCGAGATCCTTGTGGATGATCTGGTCGCCGAAGCTGTTGGCGAGCCCGCGGATCGTGATGATCGTTTCGCTCATCCCCAGCCGATCGAGCTGAAGAACACCGCGAACACCGCATCGAGCACGATGACGAGGAAGATCGCCTGGACCACCGCGGCCGTGGTGCGGGTTCCGACCTGTTCCGAATCGCCCTCGACCAGCATGCCCTGGAAACAGCCCGCCAGCGCGATGATGAAGCCGAACACCGGGGCCTTGATCAGCCCGACCCACAAATCGGTCAACGGGACCACTTCCTGGATGCGCTGGATATAGGTCAGCGGCGGGATGCCGAGGCCGACCCAGCAGAAGATACCGCCGCCGAGCAAGGACATGATCATCGCATAAAAAGACAACAGCGGCATCATCACCACCGCGGCCAGCATCCGTGGCACCACCAGCGCCTCGATCGGCGACACGCCGATCGTCCGCATGGCGTCGATTTCCTCGGTGATCTTCATCGTCCCGATTTGCGCTGCGAACGCCGATCCGGATCGACCGGCAACCATGATCGCGGTCATCAGCGTCGCCAGCTCGCGCACCGAAATCCGGCCGATCAAATTGATCGTGTAAACCTCGGCGCCGAACTGCTGGAGCTGGACCGCGCCCTGCTGGCCGATGACGACGCCGATCAGGAAGGTCATCAGCCCGATGATGCCGAGCGCGCGCACCCCGACCAGGTCGAAGCGCTGGACCACCGCGTTGAGGCGGAACCGCTTGGGACGACGGATGATGTTGGCGAAGCCGATCAGCACCGCGCCGAGGAATCCGAGCAGCCCAACCAGCGTGCGCCCGGCGTCGATCGTCCAGTCGCCGAGTTCGGCCAGCGCGCGCATCGGTGCGCTGCGCTCCTCGGGATAGACCCGGGTAGGGTGGTCGGCATCCGCAACCTGTTCGAGCAGTTTCTTGGTGTCGGCGGAGGCGCCGGTGACTTTGGCGCCACGGTCGCGCACCGTCCGGTGGATCAGCCACGCGCCGACCGTGTCCATCTTGTCGACTTCGGCGAGGTCGATGGTCAGCGGATCGGGCGCGGCGTCGATCTCGCGCTGGGTCGATGCGGCGCGCGTGATCGTCATCGCACCGCTCATGCGATAGATATTCGCCTCGCCCTCGTCCGGGTTGGCGTTGCTGTCGGCGTGCTCGACCCCCATGGCGGCGAACCTGCGCGAAATCGGCCCGCTCGGCAAGCCGAAGCGCGCTGCTGCCACTTTCCTGACAATCTTGATGCTCTATAGCCGGGGCCATGAGCCCGCCGCTTCCCGCTGTTTTGCGCCCGCTGTTCGTCCCCGTTGGCGACAATCCGGCGCGCGTGTTCGGGATGGCCGCCGCCGATCGCGCCAAGGCACTCGCCGCCAACGCCGGGATGGAGCCCGCCGATTTGCCCCAGTCGGGTCACGCGGTGGTGCTCGCCAATCTCGGTTTTGCTTGGGATCCGGCGTGGGCCAAGGCGATTGCGGCGCGCCCAGGATCGGTGCTGGTCAAGGATGGTCATGCGGTCCTCGTGCACGTCCTGGAAGGCGGCGATCCCGGGCCGATCGCCGCCGCGATGCGCGATCGCCAACCGTTCGTCGGCGACGGCTATGACCTGCTCGACGCCGACCGCGCCGAACTGTCTTACGACGAATTGCGCAAGCGCGAGCGGCGGTTTGTTATGCCGCGCGACGGGGGCAATGCCGACGCGGTCGAGCGCGCCTCTTACGACGCCTCCTACAAGGGCGTGACCGACGTGCTGACGCTCTATCTGTGGCGGCGCCCGGCATTCTATCTGATGCGCTGGGCGGCGCATGCCGGGCTGTCTCCCAACGTCGTCACGTTGGTCGGCGCTGTGCTGTGCGTCGCCGCATTTTTCTTATTCTATAACGGATATTATTGGAGCGGGGCCGCGGCGGGCTTCATGTTCATGGTGCTCGATACCGTCGACGGTAAGCTCGCGCGCTGCACCGGCACCTCCTCGAAATGGGGCGAGATATTCGACCATGGCATCGACCTCATCCATCCGCCATTCTGGTGGTGGGCGTGGGCCGAGGGTCTGGGGGAGGTTGGCCACCGGCTTGAGCCGGTCTACGAAAGCCTGATTGTCGGCGCGATCGTGTTCGGTTACGTCGCGCAGCGCGTCATCGAGGGCATTTTTGTCGCTCGCTTCAAGATGCATATCCATGTCTGGCGGCCGATCGACAGCCGCTTCCGGTTGATCACCGCCAGGCGCAACCCCAACATGGTGATCCTGGTCGTCGCGCTCGCTTTCGGTCGCCCCGATCGCGGGCTTGAGCTGGTCGCCTTGTGGACCCTCGTGTCGCTGATCTTCCACGCCGTGCGCCTCGCGATGGCCAATGCGCGGGCCGATCGCGGACGGCAGATCATCAGCTGGCTGTCGTGAGCATCGGGGCGTGATCCGCTGGACCGCGCTGCTGCTCGCCGGTTCGCGCCCCGGGCGTGACGCCTTTGCCGATGCGCATGGCACTGATTTGAAGGCGCTGATCCCGATCGGCGGGGTGGCGATGGTCGCGTGGCCGGCGGCGGCGCTGCTCGCCGCGTCCGAAATCGAGCGGGTCAGGGTGCTGGCGCAACAGCCCGCGCGAATTGCCGCTGCGCTGCCTGACGATGTGCGGCTGACCGTCGAGACATCGGGCGCGACGATTGCGGCGACGCTCGAGGCGATCCTGGCCGATCCGGCGACGCGCTTACCCGTGCTGGTGACGACCGCCGATCACGTTTTGCTCGATGTTGCGATGATCAATGATTTCTGCGGCCAGGCCGCGGGCGCGGATCTTGCCATCGGGCTGGTCGAGCGGCGGCGGTTGATGGCACGTTTGCCGGGCAGCGAGCGGACCTGGATCCGGTTTCGCGGCGGGGCCTATTCGGGCGCCAATCTGTTTGCCTTGGGATCACGCGACGCGGCCCGCGCGGTGGCGCTGTGGCGGAGCGTCGAACAGGACCGCAAGACCGGCTGGCGGATGGTCGCGGCGCTCGGTCCGGCGATGCTGCTCGGTATGGTGC
>JAJAYY010000022.1 GCA_026785965.1 Sphingomonas bacterium | reverse complement strand
GTCCAGGTCAGCGCGATCGGCGCCGACCCGGCGAGCGCGTCAAATTATGGCCGCACCAAAGGACTGGGCGAGGAAGCGGTGCGCGCCGCCTTCCCGACCGCGACGATCATCCGCCCAAGCGTGGTGTTCGGCCCCGAGGATCAATTCACCAATCGCTTCGCGGCGATGGCCAAGCTGCCGCTGCTGCCGGTCATCGCCCCCAATACCCGCTTCCAGCCGATTTTCGTCCGCGATCTTGGGCGTGCGATCGCCGCCGCTGCGCTCGACCCGGGCAGCCATGGCGGCAAGACCTATGAGCTGGCCGGCCCGGAGGCCATGACGATGCGCGAATTGAACGCGCGGATCGCGGCGATGGCGGGGCAATCGCCCAATCTGGTCGACGTGCCCGATTTCGTCGCTGGCGCGATGGCGATGCTCGGCTTCCTGCCCGGCGCACCGCTCAGCCGCGACCAGTGGATCATGCTCCAGCGCGACAATGTCGCCGCGGCGGGCGCTCCCGGGCTTGAGGCGTTCGGAATTGAACCGACCCCGATCGGCGCGGTCGCTCCCGGCTGGCTCGGGCGGTTCGTCAAGGGCGGACGCTTCGCCCCGCGCGCCAACAGTTTCGAACAACCCGGCGCCTGATGCCAATCCTGCTGCTCGTCATCATCCTCGGCATTGTCGAGGGGCTGACCGAATACCTGCCGGTGTCGTCGACCGGGCATCTGATCCTCGCCACCGAATTGCTCGGCTTCAAGGCCGATCAATGGGCGTTGTTCAACATCGCGATCCAGCCGGGCGCGATCCTGGCGATCGTTGTGCTTTACTGGCGCACCTTCCGCGACGTGCTGATCGGGCTGTGGCAGCGCGAGCATTCGGCATTCACCTTCACGCGCAATCTGCTGATCGCCTTCGTTCCCGCAGTGGTGCTCGGACTCGCCCTCGGCGACCAGATCGAGCTATTGCTTGGCAATGCGGTGGTGGTGGCGTGGGCGCTGATCATCGGCGGGATCGCGATCCTGGTGGTCGAGAAACTGGCGCGGCCGCGAGAAAGCGGCGGAGTGGCCAGGCTCGCCCTCAAGCAATCGCTGGTGATCGGGCTGGTCCAGTGCCTGGCGATGGTTCCCGGGGTGAGCCGCTCGGGCGCGACCATCCTTGGCGCGATGGCGATGGGGGTCGACCGCAAGACCGCCGCCGAGTTCAGCTTCTTCCTCGCAGTGCCGACGCTGACCGGCGCGACCGTGCTCCAGCTGGCCAAGCATCATGCCGAGATCGAGCCGGGGATGACCGGCCATATTCTCCTCGGCGCGTTGGTGTCGTTCGTCGTCGCGGTGGTGGTGGTCAAAGCATTTGTCGCGATCATCCAGCGCTTCGGCTTCGCGCCCTTCGCCTGGTATCGAATCGTCGCGGGAATCGCGGCGCTCGTCTGGCTTGGCGCGCGCTAGGGCATTCAAATCGTTGACTTGGCGGCATTTTCGGCCATCTTGGACGCTTAGTATCGGAGTCCTGTCATGCGCTGTTCCTTATTGCTGATCCCGACGCTGCTGATCGCCGCGCCTGCGCTGGCCGCGCCGGGCCCGGTCAAGCCCGCAGCGCCGATTGCGATCCCGCCCATTCTGTCCGACCCGGCGATGGCCGACCAATTGGGCCGCGTGGCGGGCGTGCTGACCAAATCGCTGATGGACTTGCCGGTGGGCGAGATGGAAGCGGCGATCGAAGGCCGCCCGGCGACTCGGGCCGATCGTGCCCGGACAGTGCGCGACAATATCGGCGGGCCCGAGGTCGAGCAGCAGGTCACCGCCCAGGCCGCCGCTTCGGGCCGCATGATGCAAACCGCGGGCAAGGCGCTGATCGCGTCGCTGCCGGCGATCATGAAGTCGCTCGAAACCGCGCGCGAAGAGATTGAACGCGCCACCGCCAATCTGCCCAGCCCGACTTACCCCAAGCGGTAATATTTCGGCGCTTCGGCATGGACTGGCGCGGGGGCTGCGCTAAAGCTTTGCGCCATGTGGCAACTGTTCCAATTCCCGCTCTGTCCGTTCTCGCGCAAGGTCCGCCTCGTGCTCGGCGAGAAGGGCGTGACGCATGAACTGGTGCGCGAAAATCCGTGGGAGCGGCGCGACGAATTCATCGACTTGAACCCGGCCGGCGAAACCCCGGTGTTGGTCGACACCAGCGCCGGGATCGCGCTGATCGGGAGCCAGCCGATCGTCGAATATTTCGAAGAGACGATCGACAAGATGCCGATGATCCACGGCAATTCGGTGGCCCGCGCCGAAATCCGCCGACTGGTCGAATGGTTTGACGAAAAACTGTTTCGCGAAGTCGTCGAGCCGCTGATGCACGAGCGGATGCGCAAGCGCCTGGTGAGCCGCGAGTCGCCCGATACCAGGGTGCTACGCGAGGCGATGCGGATCGCCAACGGGCACCTCGATTATATGGACTATCTGCTCGATCACCGGCGCTGGCTGGCGGGGGCATCGCTAAGCCTGGCCGACTTCACCGCCGCGGCGCAATTGAGCGTGATCGACTATCTCGGCGCGCTCGACTGGCGCGGGCACAAGCAGACCAAGGATTGGTATGCGGTGATGAAATCGCGGCCCTGCTTCCGACCGTTATTGGGCGAGCGGATGGAAGTGATCGTGCCCCCGGCGCATTACGACAAGGTCGACTTTTGAGCCGCGCTTAAAGTCACAAAGGTCGCAAGAGTCGTAGACTCAGGCACCATTTTGGCCCTTCCGTGGGGCGACTCGCGATCCTGTAGTCCCCCCAACCATGCGAAACAGCCGCAGACACAGTCTCATGAGCGGCACGCTGTAGGACAGCGAAATCTGACCCGATCGAGGCGCCGGTGTCCGCTTTGGGTGAACAGCGGACGTTCAGCGGGGAGGATTCACGATCTTCCTACGAGCCTGCCGCGCGTTGGCTCATTCCCTTAAAAGCGGAAACCGGCCCTGGCTCCCCATCCCTTGACGTCACCAAAATCTCCCCACACCGAGAGCAGCGGGCCGCCTCCTGTGCCGCCACCGATCCCGCCTTCGAGCCGCGCCCAGGTGCCGCGACCAGTGCGCTCGAAGGAGTCGACCAAGAGCCCGCTTCCGACCTGGATATCGCTGTCGCCGTTGAATTCATGGAACAGCTTGGCATCGATGAACGGTGCCCAGCTACCCGACCAACCGAACCGCGCGCCAAGCCGGCCACGCGTGCTGGTCATCCGGTCAGGATCGAAATTGATTTGGCCGGCGCTGAAGTCATCGAGTTTGGTGCGGACGTGTGACACGCCAGCATAGATGTCGAACATCGGGCCGAAGTTGGTCGTTCGCCAACCAATCTCGCCATCGACGCCGAAGCTGCGGCCGTCCGGCCGGACCTGCCCGATCAACAATGCGTTGCCGATGCGGGTGTCAAACTTGTCCCATTTGACCAATGCGCTGCCGTAGAAGCCGACCTTCGAGCCAAATTGGGCGAAGGCGCCGAGGTTGTAGCCTTCGACATCGAGCGCGGATCCCAACCCGGCATTGTCGGATTCGGCATGGGCATAGCCAGCGGTCAGCCCAACGGTGAAATTGCCGCCGGTGCGGAAGCCCAGATCGACCTGCGCGCCACGCCGCTTGGTCTTGATCCGGTTGCTGTATTCGAACGTCGTGCCGAACAAAGTCGAGCTATTGTCGCCGTCGCCATAGCGATCGTGGCTGAGGTAAAGCTGGGCGCAGAGCGCGATATTGCTCTTGCGATCGACCCCGAAGTCGTTCTTGCGCGACGCCGAGCAGGCGAGATGCGCGTCGGCCGACTGGTACCACATATCCTGCGCCATGGTGCCAAGCAGCCCGATGTCGAAGATCCCTTCGTCGGCGCTCGACACGACGAACGCATCGGGCCCGATCATGATCACGTCATAGTTGATAAAGCCAGTGCTGACCGAGCCGGTGAACAGGCCGGTGCCGCCTGGCGCATCGACGATGCGAACCCCGTCGGGATCGATCACCGCCGCGCTGGCGAGGATGTTGAGCAGCACGCCGGTGGTCCCGCTGGTGGTTCCGCCGATCACTAAAAGATCGCCGGTCAGGCCGGCGATCGTGCCGCCGATATCGACCCCGAGCAGGGCATTGCCGGTCGCTGCATAATTGCCCGACAGCGTGAAGCTATCGTTGGCCGCGCCGTCGCGCAGGTCGATCAGGCCAGCGGCGTTGGCGAACGTCTCGAGGCCGGCGAAGACGACGGCCTCGGCGACCGCCGAATTGACCGCGGTACGAACTGTACCGGACGACGTGAACACGTCCACTCCGGCCCCGAAGTCGGAGGTCAAACGTGCGTCCCACAGACCGGTGTTGGTCACCGTATCGCCGTTGGCCGTCAGGTCGACGTAGCCACGCAGCTGGCCGGCGTTGGAGATCTCGGCCGAAGCACCGACCGCGTCGATGGCAAAGAGGTTGCTCGACGTGATAAAGCCGCTGACGGCGTTGGTGATATCGATATCGACCAGGCTTGAAGCGAAGATACCGTGAGTTCCGCCGGAGATGTCGCCGGCGTTGTTGATGTCGATAGTTCCAGCCGCTTCGACGTGCGCACCGTCCGCCGCAGCGTCGATGTTGCCAGCCGCCGTATTGGTGATGAACACATCGCCGTCGGCGATCCCGACCGCGGGGGCCGCGCCCGCCGCGCCGCCTGCGCCGCCAATGCCAATTCCATAGGCGCCTGCCGAGCCGCCAAAGCCGCCCGCGCCGCCGCCTATGCCCGGGCCAATCACACCCGGTGTTCCGATTGTTCCATTCGTGCCGCCCCCCGACCCGCCGCCAGCGCCGGCTCCGCCGCCCGACACGCCAACCGTTTGCCGGGTCGCAATGAAGATGCCGTGCGATCCGGCCCCCAACGTCATGATGTGGCCGCTGTTGATGAGGATTACGTCGCCAATTGCACCACCGGTTCCGGCCCCGCCCGCGCCGCCAGCGCCGCCATTGGCAAAACCGCCCATGCCGCCGACGTTGCCAAAGCCGCCGGCACCGCCCGTACCGGTTCCGCCGCTCCCGCCCGTGCCGCCGTCACCCCCGTCACCCCCGTCGCCGCCAGAGCCCGCGCCACCGGCACCGCCGGCTGCACTGCTGGCAGAACCGACGTTGGTTTCAACCGCGATGCCGTGAGCGATCAGACCCGAGGTGGTGATATTTCCACTATTGTCGATGTTGATGTCGAGCAGGGCGCCGCCGATCCCGGCACCACCTTGACCACCAACACCGCCCACCGCCGCGCCGCCAGCGCCGCCCGCGCCGCCGTTAGCGCCAGCACCACCGGCGGAACCAAGCCCCGCCGCGCCGCCATTGCCGCCAACGCTGCCGATGCCTCCATTGCCGCCAAAGGCCGCGCTTCCTGCGCCACCCGCAGCGCCGATCCCCGAGCCCGCGAGGCCGAGGACATAGATTCCTGCCGCACTGTCACCAAGGGTAGTGATACTATTGTTATTGTCGACGCTGACCGAGATCGTACCGCCGATGCCGATGGCCCCCACGCCGCCGCTGCTGCCCGCCGCCGATCCGCCCGCGCCGCCAGGGCTACCGGAACCGCCCGCGCTG